>JAFAWJ010000951.1 GCA_019242065.1 Chloroflexota bacterium | reverse complement strand
CCGATGACCGGACGACCGGCGGCCAATACCTCGAACAACTTGGAGGGGACGAAGGTTTCGAACAGGGGCACGTCGCGGAGTGGCACCAGACACGCGTCGGCGGCAGCATAGAGACCGGGCACCGCGACCTTCGGAACGCTGGAGTGCATGACGACATTCGAGAGCTGACGCCGATCGCGTTCGGCCACCAGGCGCGTGCGATCGGCTCCGTCGCCGACGAGCAGATAGGTGACCTCCGGCTGGAGTGCCGCGGCATCCAACACCACGTTCAGTCCGTGCGACAGGCCGTGGGACCCGACGTAGGCCACCACGAACTGACCGTTGAGACCCAGGCTCTGGCGCGTCGGAGCAGTCTCTTGTGGAGCGAAGAAACGTGTGTCGGCGCCGTTGGGAATTACCGCCAGTTTGGCGCGCGGCACACCCTGGTTGACAAGACGGTCCGCAAAGGCTTCGGTGACGACCACGACGCGGGCGGCCTGGTCGTACAGGAAGGCAGTCAGCTGGCGGAGCCACGTCACGGTCCGGCTATTCGGGCGCATCAGGCCGAGGTCGACAATCGCCTCGGGCCACAGGTCGCGGACCTCCAGGACAAACGGCACGCGTTTGACGCGGGCGATGAGCCAGGCGGAGACCGCGGAAAACAACGTCGGCGAGGAGGCGATCACCACGTCGGTCGTGTTGATTCTGGGCAGGCCAAACAGTAGCGCGGTCAGCATGAAGGACAGGTGGTCGAGCCCGCGGCGACCGACGCCGCGATTGGGCACGGCGTACAGCCAGCAGCGGAGAACGCGGATGCCGTCCAGGAACTCGGTGGCCCAGGCTCTGCCGCGGTACTCGGGAGGGATGCGACCGAGCGGATGGTTGGGGAATGTCGTGAGCACGTCGACCGAGTGGCCGGCGCGCACCCAGGCGCGCGCGAATTCGTGGACGCGGGCAGCGGGGGCGGCGGGCTCAGGGACGAAGTAGTGACACACGTAGGTGATGTTCATCGGTCAACGGCCTCGCGCACGGCGCAAATGAAAGGCCAACACCGATCTCCGACAACGTGGACCACGTGGCTAGTAAACCTGAACCAGCAGCCCCGTGCGGACGGACTCCATCGCGGCGAACGTGACTCGTGTTATGTGAGCTGCCAGCTCGGGGTCGATGGGTGACGGGGTGCCGTCACGGACCGCGTTGACGAACGCGGATAGCTCGGCGGCGTGGCCTTTGTCCTGGCGCGTCAGGCGCCCACCGATTTTCGTCGTGGAGCCACCGGCATGCAATTGGAGGGTGCGAAAGTCATCCAGGATTGCCGAACGCCCACCGCCCAGCACTTCCAAGTATTCCTTGGGCATGCTCCGGTCGCCGCCACTGGCGTACACGACGGTGCCCACCGAGCCATCCGCGAAGCCGAGTGACAGCACCACGTCGTCGGCGGTGCCCACCACCGGCTGAGCGAAGACGCTTTCGACGGGCGATCCGGCGAGGTCCACCAGCGTATCCAGCATGTGGCAGACCTCGCCGACCAGTCGCCCGCCGCCTTGCACGGGGTCCACCACCCACGACGAAGCAGGGACGCTGCCCGCGTTGACGCGATACGCCATCACCAGTGGTGGTCGGCGCCCGCCGAAACCGGCTTTGAGACGCTGGAAGGTCGGCGCGAACCGGCGGTTGAAGCCAACCTGGAGTATGCGTCCGCTGGAGCGCCAGACGTCCAACAGTTCATCCAGCTCGTCGGATGACAGGGCCATCGGCTTTTCGACAAATACGGACTTACCCGCGCGTAACGCCGCGGACGCCACGCTGGCGTGCAAGTCGTGTCGCGTCGCAATGAGCACCGCGTCGATCTGAGGGTCGTCGACGATGGCACGCCAATCGGAGGCGGTGTAGGCGAATCCGAAGCGATCGGCGGTTTGCTGGGCACTGGGCGCCGACGCCGTGGCGACGCCGCGCAATTCCACATGGTCCAGCTTTTTCAGCACCGGCAACAAGACGGACCTGGCGAAGTTGCCAGCGCCGATCACGCCCAGCCGGACGGTACCTGAAGTGGTCGGCGCGGACGGCCGAATATCCACACGTGTCGAGCGCGGTGCGTCGGACGAGTCGGCGTGGGGGTACTCCAACAAAATACCGAGATACGGTTCGGACGTGGCTCCGGTGACAACTTGATAGGCGCCTTCGGCTTCGGCGATTGGAAAGCGGTGGGTCACCAGTCGCGACGGCTGGACGCGACCGGAGGCCACCAGGTCCAGGAAGCCCTCCATATTGCGCTGCTCGGTCCAGCGCACGTAACCGGCCGGGTAATCGATCCCCTGTTCCTCGTAGGTCCGGTCGTATCGACCTGGACCATACGAGCGCGACAGTCGGACCTGCAGCTCCTTTTCGTAGTAGGCGTTGCGCGGCACATCCATGCCGATCATGCCGACCGCGACCACCACCGCTCGATCACGGGCCAGCAGCGGCGCGAGCTGGACCGGATCGCTGGAGCTGGCCGCCGCGGCGATCAGGATCGCATCTGCGCCGCGGCCGTGGCTGAAGGCCCGCACCCGCTCGACGAGGTCCGCATCGGAGCGGAGGCAGGCCGCGTCGGCGCCACTGGCGATCGCAAGCTCGATTTTGTCCGGTGCAATGTCGATGCCGAACACCCGGCAGCCGGCAGCCTTCAACAGCTGGACAGTCAGTTGGCCGACCAGTCCCAGGCCGATCACCACGCAGGCCTCGCCGACGCGCACATCCGCGATGCGAACGCCCTGGAGGGCGATGGCACCGACGGTGACGAACGCGGCGTCCTCGAAGGGCACGTCGTCCGGCACGCGGACGGTGAGATTTTTCGGCACCGCGACGAGCTCGGCGTGGTTGGCCTGACCGGCGCCGGCACACGCCACTCGGTCTCCGACGTGAAGGACGTCGCTGGCCCCCCGGCCAACGTCGAGGACGGTGCCCGCGCAGCTGTACCCCAGCGGAATCGCCACGTCGATGCGACTGCGCACGGCGTCGACCGTGGCGGCGACACCGTCGCGCGCGGCCTTGTCGAGCACCTGTTTGACCAGGTCGGTGCGGTGGAAGGCGGTATTGACCAGGTTGGCACCGCTGGCTTCGACGAGCATGCGCTCGGTGCCGGGGCTGATCAGCGACCAGGCGTTGTGGACCAGCACGCCGGTCTCGGGCGTGAGGGGGGCGGGCACCTCGACCACCCGGGTGGCGCCTGAGCGTCGGTACTGGAGCACCTGCCTCATTGCACGGGTCCTGTCGATGATAAGCGGCGGAGCTCGGCCAGCTTGAGACCCACCATGAACTCTTGAAAGGCGTGGAACACGCAGAGGGCCAGACCCGCCCGGCCGTCCAGAAACCCCTGGCGCAGCAGGTACATATAGAGGAAGAGGACCACCGGCTTGGCCGGCAGGCTCGGCCACACCCGCTCGCGCAGAAAGCGCTTGCGCTGGACCGGCGAAGCCAGCAGGCTGAGCGGCAGTCGAGCGCGGTCTGGCGCACCCGTCTCGGCCTTCCAACGCGCGGTGGCTTCGAGCGTCGAATAGCGGTTGTGGCGGTCGACGAACGCCTCGAGACCCCGCTGATCGGCGTGCAGCAAGTCGGCCGACAGGTAGCCGGCGCGACCGTCGAGCACGATGTGCTCGTGGACCTCGCGGTCGTCGTAGCGGCCGAGCCGATGGCGAAAGAGTCGCAGGTTCCAGCTCGGATACCAGCCGGCGTGCCGCACCCAGGTGCCCAGAAAGATGACGCGTCGGTTCAGGTAGTACCCGGCGTAGCCAGAATTGTCCGAGGTCACGAGGCGCTCGATTTCGCAGCGTAAGTCGGGCATCACGCGCTCGTCGGCGTCGACGATCAGCACCCACTCGTTGCGAAAGGGCAGATTGTCGAGGGCCCAGTTCTTCTGTCGCGAATAGCCTTCGAACGCGTGCTGCACGACCTGGGCGCCGTGCGCGCGGGCGACATCCAGCGTACGGTCAGTGGAGAAGGAATCGACGACGAAGACCTCGTCCGCCCAGGCCACGCTGCGTAGGCAGTCGGGCAGGTTGAGCTCTTCGTCGAGGGTCGGCACCAGGACGGAGACGGGCACGCTCACGCGGCCGCTCGCTGGAGGGTCTGGCGCACGGTCTCGGCATTGGCGCGCCACTCAAACGCGCGGCCGCGCTGGCGGGCGCGGCAAGCCAGGTCCGCGGCTACTTCAGGCGAGGCAAGGACGTCGCCGATACGATCGGCCATCGAGTATGCGTCGCCCGTGGCGTAGTACGCGGCCGCGTCACTACCGACCTCGCGACACGCCGGAATGTCGGCGGCGACGGCAGGCGCGCCCATCGCCAGCGCCTCCGCCAGGGGCATGCCGAACGACTCGCACCACGTCGGAAACACCAGCACGCGCGCCTGCTGGATCAGCTCCGGAATGCGTGCATTGGGCACATCGCCCGCGAAGCACACGTGCTCCAGCACGCCAAGCTGCCGAGCCAGGGCGACGCTGCGGCGCGACCAGCGCGATTCGTCGGCGGTGCCCGTCAGGATGAGATGTGCGGCCGGCCAGCGCCGCCGCACCAGCGGCAACGCTTCGATCAAGATGTCGAATTCCTTGTTGATGCTGTGCTTCGAGACGCCGACGATCGCATCGCTCGCAGGTGACGACCAGCGCGCCGTGTGAAAGATGGGCGCGACGCCCCACAGCGCGACGTCGATCCGCGGGCCGAGACTGGGCAGGCGGGTGACGACGTCGGTGCGCATGGCGCGCGTCGGCGTGAGGACGCGCTCGGCGGCGTGCAGCGACGCGCGCAGGAGTGACCAGCGCGCGTGCTCTTCCACCCGCAGTCGCAGCGGCTCGCGCGTGAGTACCTGCCAGTAGGCGCGTGTGAAATACAGCGCGTTGCCCGCTTCGACCACACTCGGACAGGGCGAACGTAACGGGATATAGGCGCCGAAAGACAGCAGCACGTCGGCGCGCCAGGCTTCGGCCAGTCGAGCCAGCCCGCGCTGCTCCCAGACCAGTCGCCCGACAAAACCGCGCCGCTCAGCTCGCTCGGCGCGCACGACCCATGTCCGCGGCAGGGGTGGCAGCTCGGCGAGCAGATCGGGCTGTGCCACGAGCAAGACCGCGTCGTCAGGGGCGACGGCGGCCAGTTCCGGCAGCAGGCCCAGGACGTGTGCGCGCGCGCCACCCATGCGCGCCGCCGGCGCGTAGATCAGGACGCGCATGCCAACCGTTGGTCGACAAGCTGCTCGAAGCGCTCGAAGCGACTCGTCCAACTGTGACGCCCAGCTTCGGCCTGGCGTTCGAGGCGGCCGGCGTCACGTCCAGCGTCAATCGCGGCCTGCAGGCGGTTCTGGAACTCGTCGGGTGTGGCGGCGAGGGCCACGACGGAGCTGAGGCGTCGCAGCGCGGGGATGTCCGTGGCGACGACCGGCAGACCGGCCGCCAGGTACTCGTAGGCCTTGATCGGGTCGGCGTGATACGTCACCGCGTTGCGTTTGAAGGGGATGAGGCCGACGTCCATCGCCGCCAGCAATGCTGGCAGGTCGGCGTAGGGTCGCGGACCCAGCAGGCGCACGTTGGGCAGGCCAGCGACGGGCGAGGTGTCGATGCCGGCGGGGCCGACCATAACGAAGGTCCACAACGGCCGCGCCCGGGCGAGAGTAGCCACCAGGTCGAGGTCGACCCATTCGGACAGGCCGCCGACGAAGCCGACAATCGGATGTGTCACGCCGCGCAACTCGTTCGCGGGCTCAGCAGGCGTGGCGAAATGCTCGACGTCGGCGCCGTTGGGAATCCAGTACGTGTCGGGATTGAACCGCGCGCGCGTATGGCACAGCGTTTCGGAGGTGGTGACGACCAGGTCAGCACGTCGACACAGGTCGGCTTCGACGGCGGGCAGGCTCTTGGGAAAGCCGCGAACGTGGGCGTAGTCGTCCGCGCAGTGATAGACGACCAGCCGCGCGGGAATGCGACCGAGGATATCGGCCGCGTGCGGCAGTCCGGCGATCACGATCGGTCGCTGCAAGCCGAGGCGGGCCATGTCGCGCCGCAGCACGGGCGCCAGCAGCGATTGACCGACGCGATTCGCGGCACGCCGGCTGGTGAGTCGGATCGCGGCGTGGTATGGGACGGGTGCGAAGTAGCGGCGGACCCACAACCCGTCGAGCACCCGGACGGGTGGCTGGAACGTGGTTCGCAGTTCGGCGGCAAACGCGCGTCCGCGTCGGAGTCCGACGGGAGTCAGGGGCGCCTCCACGTACAGCACACGCCCGCCGCGACGGGCGAGGTACGTCGCCAGGTGATGCTTGCTGAAGCGCGTCGGGCCGGCCCAGGGCGGGGCGTACAACAGGACGGCGTCAAACACGCTCGGGCTCGAGCGCCTGGCGATAGACCGCCGACATCCTGGCCACCTGGCGTTCCAGGCTGAAGCACGCCTCGACACGAGCGCGACCAGCGCGACCCATCCGCTGACGAGTTTCGGGCGAGCCAAGCAGATCGTTGACAGCGTCGGCCAGCGCAGTTGCCTCGGGCGGGACGAGTCGACCGGTCCCGACGCCGAGCAAATCGCGACTGGGTCCGACGTCAGTGGCTACCACCGGCCGCTCGAGAGCCATGGCCTCGATGATAGGTCGGCCAAATCCCTCGGGTTCGAGGCTTGGAAAGACCAGGACGTCGGCGGCGGCGATGGCGCGCGCCACGTCGCGCTGGAAGCCGGTGACGGTCACGCGATCGGCGAGGCCGCGCCGGTGCGCGTCGCGCAGGAATTTGTCGAGGTTGTCGAGGGGCAGATCCAGTGCACGTTTGACGCGGCCCCGAGGCTGACGGACGTAGCGTTCGGCGTCGACGCCGCCCGTGACCAGGACGAGCTCGGCGCGCGGGGGCAAGGCAGGCAGCGCATCCAGCACGAGCCAGTGGCCCTTGGGCTGCTGGACGGAGCCGACGAGCATGACCGCCTGCGACTCGGGCGCGATGCCCAGCTCCGCACGGATGGCTGGCCGCTGGTTCAGAAGGTCGAGGCGAAAGTCGGCGAGGTCGACGGCGTTGTCGACGCGATCGAGGCTGGCTGAATTTGGGAAACAGGCGGCCACCGCGTCAGAGACGGCCACGACGCGGCATGCATGGCGATTGATGAAGCTGGCGTGCCAGGCGCGCAACCGCGGACTCGGGCCGAGCACTTCGCGGACGACCCACACGACGGGGACATGTTCGCGGCGCGCGGCCGCGGCCCAGGCGAGCAGCACACTGGTGTTGAGGTGCACCAGGTCGGGTCGCAAACGGCGCAGCGCCTGGCGGGCACGCTGCACCGCGCTGGGGAAAGTCCGCACGAAGCGCGAGATGGAGCGGACGCCCAGCCGCGCGTGGGCAGAGTAAAAGAAGGCGCCGCCGGTGGGAATCACCTCGGCCGAGACGCCCAGCCTGCCCGCGTACGCGAGGATGTCCCCGTGCTCGGTGAACACCGCGTGCGAATTGAATTGGGTGGGGTCAAGTGCCGCCAGCAGCTTGAGCAACGAGACGGGTGCGCCACCAATGCCGCCGCCGTGGTGGACCGCCAGGAGACGGATCGCCGTCATGCAAGCCCGTTCAAGGGAGTCTCGGTGCGGCGGGCACCGACGTGTCGTGTGCGCGCGGGGTCGGCCAGGACCAAGGCGGCTGCGGTGCCGGCGACCAGGACGCCGTACTGGCACCGTGCTGGACCGAATGTCGCCTGCGATTCGACCAGCGAACTGTGGACAGCCAGGAGACGGATCGCCGTCATGCGAGTCCGTCCAGGGTGGCGTCGACGACGGCCGCGGCGCGGGTCCAGTTGTGTGTGGTCTCGACGCGGCGGGGGCCGGCGGCGCTGAGTCGCTGGATGCGACCCGCGTCAGCCTGGAGCGAGGCAACCGCAGCGACGGCGGACGGGCCGCAGATCAGAACGCCGTCCTGGAACATCGCCGTCATGCGAG
>JAFAWJ010000451.1 GCA_019242065.1 Chloroflexota bacterium | reverse complement strand
GCGTGGTCGTCTCGTACTTCGAGTGGGTCCAGGATCGCTATGGATACTTCTGGAAGGAAGCCGAAGTGGTCAATCGACTGGAAGACAAGATGGTCGGCGCCTTCGACATGGTGTGGAGTGTGCGGGAGCGGTACGAAGTAGACGCCCGGACGGCGGCGTACATCCTGGCCGTGGATCGCATCATGGAGGCGCGCAAACTGCGGGGACTGTACGCGTAGCTGGCACACGCCTTGCAATGGGCCGGGCCTACGCCGACTTGTCCTGCGGAGGCAACACTTGTGATGAAGGTTCCCCGGCTCATTCAGGTCTTCAACGTCCAGTGCGTCATGTGCGGCCGTGCTTCGGGTCAGTTGATCGACAGTTCGTTCGTTCCGAACCAGCGCGTTAAACGGCCGGTGCCCGGCAAGAATGGCTCGCGCTGCGGCGAATGCGGCGGCAACCTGTATCTCGAGCCCGACGAATCGGTCACACCCTTCATGGCCACGCAGATCGCCACCCAGCGCACGGCTGCCCAACAGCAAGCCAAGGCTAGCGTCGAGAGCAGCCAGCTGCGAGACGCCTGAACGGTCGGTCAGAAATCTTCGAAGGGCAGCTTGCGGCCGGCGCAGGCCGCCTGCCACAGCGGCAGCAGCTCATCCGCGAGCAGCTCGTCACCCACGTCGGTCGACGCCTGCAGCTCGCCAAGTCGCGCGTCGAAGTCCGCCTCGGAGGGCGCGTCGTCGCAGAGCAGGGCCAGTCGGGTCATCTTGAGTCGCAGCGGATGCCGCACGCTGTGACCCGCCGCGCGCGACCACTGTCGCTCGTACTCGTGCATCACCGACTGGCAGAAGACCCGCGGCTCGGGCATACCCGCTAGTCTAGAACGTCGTGTCGACGGCCCTGGTCTTTGCCGCGGCGCCGCTTCAACCGACCTCGCGACTGGTGGCGCGCCTGGCCGACCTGGACCTGCTGACGGTGATCGCCGCCGACGACGGCGCGACCACGGCGCTGGCTTTCGGCCGAACTCCTGATCTGGTCCTCGGCGACTTCGATTCCATCCACGCCGCAACGCTGCGCGAGCTGAAGCGCCGGCAGGTCCCGATCGAAACGCATCCGCGCGACAAAAACGCGACCGACGGTCAGCTGGCGATCGAGCGTGCGCTCCAGCAGGGGCCGTCAGAAGTGTTCCTGCTGGGCTTCCTGGGCGGTCCGCGTCTGGACCAGGCCGTCGCCAACCTGCTGCTGCTAACCACGCTGACACTGCCCGCGGTCCTGCTGGACGAGCAGAACGAATGTCGACTGCTGCGGCCTACCGACGGCCCGCTGCGCTGGATACCCGAGCAAGGCGAAGTGGTCTCGCTGATTCCGCTCAGCCCGACGGTCGACGGTGTGCGCACGGCGGGTCTGCGCTGGGCACTGAACGACGAATCGGTCTATTTCGGCGACACGCGCGGCGTGAGCAACGAACCCCTCGACACGCAGCCGGTGACGGTCCAGATTGCGAGCGGCCTCGTGTTGGTCACGCGACACTTTCCCCTATAGTCGGCTGGCATGGCCGCTAAGAACCTGCGCACGCCCGGCCCGACGCCGTTGCCGCCCGAGGTCCGCGAAGCCCTCGCGGGCGACATGGTCAACCACCGTGGCCCCGAGTTCGCCGCTCTCCTGCGCGACTGCGTCGCGGGTCTCAAGTGGGCGTACCAGGTCGACGAGCATGATGTCGTCATTCTGACGACGTCGGGTACCGGCGGTCTCGAGTCGCTGGTGGCCAACACGTTGAGCCCCGGCCAGCCCCTGCTGGTGGCGAGCATCGGCAACTTCGGCGAGCGCATGGCCCAGATTGCGCGTGTCTTCGGGGCCCAGGTGACGCAGCTCGACCTCGACGCCGGCCAGGCGCTCGACCCGCATCTGCTCGAGGACGCTCTGCGGCGGGACCCGACGGTCGACACCGTGTTCATCACCCACAACGAGACGTCCACGGGCGTGCTGAACCCGCTACGGGAGCTGGCCGCCGCCGTCCGCCACGTGCGGCCGGACGCCCTTGTCCTGGTGGACGGCATCAGCTCGGTCAGCTCGGTTCTCATCGAGCCGGAGGCCTGGGGCTGTGACGTGGTGGTGGCTGGCTCCCAGAAAGGCTGGATGACGCCGCCGGGTCTGGCGTTTGTCTCGATTTCGCCCCGCGCCTGGGAGCGCCAGGCGCGCTCGACGCTGCCGAAGTTCTATTTCGACTGGCAGCTTGCGCGGCGTTCTGCCAACTCGGGCGAAACGCCGTGGACCCCGGCCATCAGCCTCTTCTACGCGCTCCAGGCCGGCTTGCGACACATGCGCAACGAAGGGCTGGAACGCATTTTCGCGCGACACGAGCGCCTGGCCCAACACACCCGCGACGGCCTGGCAGATCTCGACGTAAGGCTGGTGGCGGACCCGCACTTCGCGTCGCCGACGGTGACGGCGGCGTGGCTGCCCGCGGGCGTCGACGGCAAGGCGCTGCTCAGCGCGCTCGACGAACGCCACGGCGTCGTGCTCGCCGGCGGCCAGGGCAACCTGTCGGGCAAGATCTTTCGCATCGGGCACATGGGTTGGGTCGAACAGGCCGAGCTGGACGCCGTCCTGCACGCGCTCCAGGTGGAGCTGAACTCTCTTCGAGCGCACACCGCCGCCCGATGACGGTTGTCGTGGTCGCCGACCCGATCGCCGACGCGGGACTCGATCTTCTCCGTCCACACGCCCGCGTCGAGGTCGTAGCGGGCGATCGAGCCGCGCTGCAGCACCAGCTGCCGGAGGCTGATGCCCTCCTGGTTCGCAGTGAGACGCGCGTCACCTCTGAGCTACTGGAGCACGCGGCGCGCCTGCGCGTGATCGGGCGCGCCGGCGCCGGCGTCGACACTATCGACGTGGACGCGGCCACCGCACGCGGCATCGTCGTCGTCAATGCGCCGGGTGGCAATGCTGTGGCGGCCGCCGAGCACGCACTGGCGCTGATGTTTGCGCTGGTACGCCGCGTCGCGGCGGCCGATGCCTCCATGAAGCGTGGCGAATGGCGCCGGGCGACGTACACGGGCACGGAACTGACGGGTAAGACTCTGGGGCTGGTCGGCCTGGGCCGCGTCGGGAGCGAGGTCGCCCGTCGAGCGCTGGGTCTCGAGATGCGGGTGCTGGTCTACGACCCGTATGTGCCCGAAGAGCACGTGCAGCGGCTTGGTCTGGAGCCTTCCGGCCTCGAAGACCTGCTGCGGGCGGCCGATATCGTGTCCTTGCACGTACCGCTCACCGAGGCCACCCGCGGCATTCTCAACGCCGCGCGTCTGGCGTGCCTGCGTCCGAGCGCGTTCCTGGTCAACTGCGCACGCGGCGGCCTGGTCGACGAACAGGCGCTGCTCGCCGCCCTGGACGCCGGAGGGCTGGCCGGCGCTGGCATCGACGTCTACTCGCGTGAGCCTGTCGCCGCGGACGATCCGCTCCCCAGGCATCCCAGGGTGGTCGCGACGCCGCACCTGGGCGCATCGACTGTCGAGGCGCAAGCGCAGGTGGCAATCCAGGTCGCCAGTGAAGTCCTGGCCGCGCTCGAGGGCCGTCCGACGCAGTTCGCGGTCAATGCGCCAAGCTTGCGACCTGAGGATGTCGAGATCCTGGAGCCGTATCTCGGACTGGTCGAGATGCTGGGCAAGTTAGCCACACAGCTAGCGGACGGTCACCTGCGCTCCGCGGAGATCAGCTATCGCGGCGAGATCGCCGAACGCAACGTCGGCGTCTTGACCGCGGCGGCGGTCCAGGGGCTGCTCGAGCCCATTTCTGCGATACCCGTGAACCTGGTGAACGCACGGATGTTCGCGCAACAGCGCGGGCTGGAGATCGTTGAAACCAGATCGAGCACGCCGGCGCACTACACCAGTCTGGTCCGGGTGACCGTCAAAACGCGCGACGGGGCGACCAGTGTCGCGGGTGTGATATCTGACGGCCGCGCCAACGTGGTACAGATCGATGAGTATGAGCTGCATCTGCCGCCAACGCCCGGATATCTGCTGGTGACCCAGCACGTCGACCGTCCCGGCATCATCGGCCGCGTGGGCACGTTGCTCGGCGAGGCGGACATCAACATTTCGTCGATGCAGGTCGGCCGTCGAACGCCTCGA
>JAFAWJ010000371.1 GCA_019242065.1 Chloroflexota bacterium | reverse complement strand
TCGAACTCATCGTCGCCGGCGCGGACCACGTGCCCGCGTACATTTCTGCGCCAACGTATCGACGGATTGTTCAACGGTCATCCAAGACCTCCCGGATTCAGCCCACCGGAGCGTGGCCGAGCGTCGCGCGTCCTGTGAAGCGATGTTGCCCGCGCGTTCAGCGCCCGACAGGTCTTACCAACCTGAGCCATGGAACGGCTCTCACCAGAGAGGCATCAAGCGCTGTGCTTGGGTCGGCACCAGCATCGCCTCGTGGGCGCCGCGCGCCAATCCTGGAAACCCGTCGGAGTCGGCGCCGCGGTTGACGGAGATCCGTCAGGCCCGCAACGCGGACTACGCCAGCCCGTGACGCAGGGCGTAGGCGGTTGCTTCCGCGCGTCCCCGCACGCCGAGCTTCTCGTAGACGTGCGTAATGTGGCGCTCGACTGTTGTGACGCTCACGGCCAGCGCCCGAGCGATCTCCTTGTTGGCCTCGCCGCCGGCGATACGCCTCAGAACCTCCGCCTCCCGCGGGGTGAGCGCACTCGCTGGGCTAGCCCGCACCGACGGCGACGGCTGCGGTGCGCCCGAGAGCGCCAGCGCCTCGGCGACGGCCTCCGAGAGCGCCAGCGTCCGCCCAGCCGCCCAGGCCGCCGCGTAGGTCGCCTCGCCTAACCGCAACCGAGCCACTGCCAGCGTCTCGTGCAGCATGGTCTCGGCCAGGGGGACAGGCGCCACGTCGACTACCTGGCTGAACGCCTCCGTCGCGGCCGCCAGCCGGACGGCCTGCTCGGGCTTTCCCAGCGCGCAGGCGATCACCGCGATCGTGACGAGTGGGTTGTGGACCGTCCAGCGCGCCCCGAGCTCGCGCAGCGATACGAGGCTCTCGTGGGCGAGTGCGCGAGCCTCGTCCAGCGAGTCCTCACGATAGGCGACCATCGCCAGGAGCACGAGGCAGATGCCGATGCCCTCGACGTGATCGATCCGGCGCCTGATGCTCAACGCCTGCTGGTAATGGGTGCGCGCCTCCGCGTATCGCCCTACGATGTGGGCCGCCAGGCCAAGCAAGTGCAGCGCCCAGGCGACCAGCCACTCGTCGCCCAGTTCGCGCCCCGCGACCAGACTCTGCTCGGCAAGCGCCCGCGCCGTCGTTGCGTCACCATTGAAATAGGCCACTCGCCCGAGGACGTGGCGCGCCCAGGCCAGCGCCCAGCGATCGCCCAGTTCGCAAGCCAGCGCCACGGCTGCCTCGAGATGCGCGCGTGCGGCGCGGGCGTCGCGCTGGACGTGAGCCAGCCAGCCGGCCCCGCACAGCGCCTTCAGTCGCGCGGCGGGCGTACCACCCGCCGCCGCCAGCGTCCGATCGAGCCACCAGCGGCCTTCCGACGTGTACCCACGATCCAGCCAGAACCAGGCCAGTGCCCCGGACAGGCGGAGGCCCGTCGCGCCCTCCTCGCTGGTCAGCGCCCAGTCCAGCGCCGCCCGCAGGTTGTCGTGCTCGGCCTCGAGCCGGTCCAGCCAGGCGCGCTGATCGGCGCCGCGCAGGTGCGGCTCGGCTTCCTCGGCCACCATCAGGTAGTAACCGGCATGCCACCGCCGCGCGGCGTCAAGCTCGCCCGCGTCGCGCAGCCGCTCCAGACCGAACTCGCGGATTGTCTCCAGCATGTCGAAGCTCGGTTCACCGCCGGGCCCTTTGCGGCGGACCAGGAGGCTTTTGGCAACGAGCGCCTCGACGTCCGCGAGCACGTCATCGGCAGCGACCGTCCACTTGCGATCGACCACGCCTGCCGTCGCGACGCACGCATGGATCGCCTCGAGCGATGCGCCGCCGAAGAAGATCGAGTGCCGGCGGAACAGCGCCTGCTCGGAGGTGGTGAGCAGGTCATAGCTCCAGGCGATCGTGGCGCGCAGCGTCTGCTGGCGTGCAGGTAGATCGCGCACGCCGCCCGCCAGGAGCTGAAGGGGCGACCCGTGGCGCCGCCAGGGCGTCCCGGCGAAGCGGGCTGCGATCGTGGCCAGCGGTAAGAATCGAACACGCGCGGCGGCGAGCTCGATGGCCAGCGGCAGACCATCCACGTGCCGGCAGATGTCCGCCACGGCGTCCGCTTCTTGTGCGGTGATCGCGAAGTCGGGCCTGACCGCACGGGCCCGCTCGACAAATAGCCGCACCGCCTCCGAGCGCTGGAGCACAGCAAGCGGCTCCGCGTCGGTGGTATCCAGCCATCCGGCGTCGGGCAGCGCCAGCGGTGGCACCTCGTACTCTTGCTCGGCGGACAGGCGCAGGGGAGATCGGCTGGTGACCAGCAACTTCAGCCGCGGACAGTGGGCGAGCAGTTCCATGAGCGCGGGACCTGCCGACAGCAGGTGCTCGAAGTTGTCGAGGAGCAGCAGCAAGTGCCGGGTCTGCAGATAGTCGCGGAGCGCGGCTAGAGGTGCTCGCGGGCCGATCTCAGCCAGGCCGAGCGCCTGCGCCACCGTCGGCAACACGAGGCCTGCCTCGAAGACCGAGGCAAGCGGCACGAATATGACTCCATGTTCGAAACGCTCCGCGAACGCCATCGCCAGGCGTAGCGCGAGGCGGGTCTTGCCGCTGCCGCCGGCGCCTGTCAGGGTCAACAGCCGCGACCCAGCCAACAGCTGTTCGAGTTGCCCGAGCTCCCGCTCGCGGCCGACGAAGCTGGTGAGCGGGCGCGGGAGGGTGTCATTGCTGCCCTGCGCTTGACCACCGCGTGGGTATGCGTTCTGGCCGCCCTTTCTGCGTGCCGCCTGGAATGTAGAAGCATCTTGCCCGTCCAGCGTTAGCGCCCGTACCAGCACCCGCACGGTGCTGCGGTGGGGCACTTTCAGACCGCGTTCCAGATCACTGATCGCCCGCTCGCTCAGCCCCGCACGCTGCGCAAGCTCCACCTGAGTCAAGCCGCTGGCGAACCGATGCTGCCGTAGAAGCTCGCCGAACGTGGTCGGCTGCTCCGGCACCAGACCTGTCTGTACTTGGGCGCGATCATCGCAGGCGAGCGGAGTGTGGCTGAAAGTGTGGCTGTCAGTGTGCCCGAAGGGACGAGTCAGCGCGGGGCCAGCCTCGTTGGATTCGGACTGTTTCACCGGCGATCCTGGGGCCGGGCGTCAGTTCGGGCCTGAAGCCGGCGGGCACCGCGCCGAACGCTCGCGCCACGGTCACGTACACGTACACGGCGCGGATACCGAGGGTCCGGTTCGCCATGTTCAAGATCTGATGCGCTGCCTGATCGCCACGGCCCGTCGATGCCCACCACGCGGCGGTCCGGGCCGGCACGCTCACCAGCTGGCAGCAGGACGGCGCCGCGACGGGTGGCCACCTCGACCAGGTGTCGGTGGAAGCACGCGAAGCCGCTCACCCCAGCCGCATCATAGTCGGACGCCAGCTGATTGAGGGTGGGGGTAGTCTGCACCTCGCGCTGATT
>JAFAWJ010000363.1 GCA_019242065.1 Chloroflexota bacterium | reverse complement strand
CGGAACAGCTCGCCGAACACGACCTCCGAGTAGCCAGTTCGCAGCGGGGCAGTTCCGGTCGGGTCGTCGTAGCGGGCTTCGTCGAGAAAGGTGATGCCGGCGCGTTGCGCGGCGCGCATGATGGCGAGACCGCTCTCGCGCGGCAGGCGTTCGAAGGTAAGCCACGAACCGAGCGAAAGGACCGACACGTGAAGGTCAGAGTGTCCCAGCTGACGGCGGATCATCGTATGTCCATGCGACGTTACGCCGTCACATACGGAACTGAGAGCGCGTGGTGGCCGGGCATGATCTCCAGGCGCAGGCCGCCCGGCTCAACCCTCATGGAGCCCTGGTCGACAATTGTGCCGTCCATCACCACACCGCTGTCGACGGTAGCGGGGAGAAGCACTGAGGCAGACGTGTTGGCAGGCACCTGCGCCTCGACGTGGAGCCGTCCTCCGTCGAGCCGCCACCCGCTGACGTGTTCACCGTACAGCGAGGTGTGCGCCGCCCGGGCCGAGGTGAACCCACCACCCGGCCGCGGGCGCAGCTCCGTCCGACGGTAGCCCGGCTCCACCGGCTGCAATCCGGCCAGGTAGCCATACATCCAATCGCCGACCGCGCCGAAGGCGTAATGGTTGAACGAGTTCATCCCTGGCGAATAAAAACCCGCGTCCGGCGTCCATCCATTCCAGCGCTCCCACATCGACGTGGCGCCGTTGACCACCGCGAACAACCAGGACGGATAGCTGTCCTGGCGCAGCAGACGGCAGGCAAGCTCGTGATGACCAGTGTCCGACAGCGCGGGCATGACCAGCGGCGTCCCCAGGAACCCGGTCGCCAGATGCGTGCCGGCCGCTTCCACCAGCTCCGCCAGTCGGTCGCCGGCGGCGGCTCGCTCTGCGCTCTCGAGCAAATCCAGGCCGATAGCCAGCGCATACGCCGTCTGGGTCTGCACAGTCAGTGCGCCGTCTGTCCGAATGAACCTCTCACGGAACGCCCGACGCACAGCACCCGCCAGTGACGCGAAGTGCTCCTGGTCTGCGGGGATGTCGAGCACGGTGGCAATGCGTGTGAACAGGTCCGCGACGTACGCCAGATAGGTCGTGCCGATGAACAGCTTGTCGGTGGGCGCGCCCAGGCTCACCCAGTCGCCATACCGACCTCCGAAGCGCAGTCCGTCGGTCTGATCGGCCTCCAGGTAGTCCATGTAGCGTCGCATCGAGGCGTACATGCGCTCCAGGACTCCGGCGTCGCCCGAGCGTTCGTACAGGATCCAGGGCACGATAATGCCGGCGTCAGCCCACGCGGAGTTGCCCGCACCCGCCCAGCCGGACGGCGACGGCGCGAGGTCCGAGTAGGCACCGGATAGCAACTGGGCATCCACCATGTCGTCGAGCCATTTGTCCAGCATGTTGGTGAGGTCGGCGTTGAACAGGGCCGTGCGCGCGAAGACCTGCAAATCGGCGGCCCAGCCCAGTCGCTCGTTGCGCTGCGGACAGTCGGTGGGAATGCTGATGAAATTGGCGCGCAGACTGGTGACGATATTCCGCTGCAACTGTTCCACGCGCGGGTCCGAGCAACCGAAGGTGCCCACCGACCGACTGGCCGAGCTCAGGACCTGGCTGGTGATGTCGGACGGAGCAGGGGCGTTCGAGAACCCACTCAGCTCTGCGTAGCGGAAGCCGTGAAAGGTAAAGCGCGGCTCGAGTGTGACGGGGCCGTCCTCGCCGAGAATGAATTCGTCGCGCTGCTGTGCGCCGCGCAAATTGTCGACGTACAGCTCGCCCGCGGCGTCGAGCATTTCGGCATGCCGCAGGGTTAGGTGCTGGCCGCGACGGCCCTCCAGCTGCAGGCGGAGGACACCCGCCGTGTTCGCACCCAGATCGACGATGTAGCGCTCACCTGTCATTGGTGTGACGCTGACGGCTGGCAGGCTGCCGACGAGGCGAATCCCGTCGTCGCGGGCGGCGACCAGGGGTACACGCGGGCCGGCCCGATAGACGGCGGACTGCCACTCACGGTCGTCGAAGTCGGTTGTCTTCCAGTGTGCAGATTCGTGGCGAAAATCGGTGCGCTCGCCGAACTGCAGGTCGTTGAGCCATGTTCCGCCGCTGAAGGTCTTCCACTCCGAGCTGGAGACAATGGCCAGTCGTTCACCTGCGTGAAGCTCCACTTCCAGTTGCGCCAGCAAGGCCGGACTGTCGCCGTAGCGCTCACGGCCCCAGCCGCCGACCGAACCGGCGTACCAGCCATGACCCAGTTGCACCGCAAGCACGTTGTCGCCGGCTTGGAGGAGCTGCGTGACGTCGTACGTCTGATACTGGAGACGCGCGGCGTAATCGGTCCAGCCGGGGGCGAGTCGCTCCTGGCTAACCGGATTGGAGTTGATGGACGCCTCGTACACCCCGAGGGCAGTGATATACAGTCGCGCCTTTCGCGGTACTACGGGCAGCGTGAAGGTGCGGCGCAGCATCGGTGCTGGGGCGTACAGGCGCATGTCTTCGGGAGCTGAAGCCGTGTCCACTTGCAGGTGGCAGATCCAGCGCGCGGTCCAGTCGTCTGTGGACAGCAGGCCCACTTCGAAGTCCGCGGGTGGACTCCAGTCGCTCGGGGTCCCGCTGCCGTCCCAGGTGCGCACGCGCCACCGGTAGCGGCCGCGTGACTCCAGGGGTTCGCCGGCATATGCGAGGTATGTGGAGCCGCTGGACTCGGTTCGGCCGGAGTCCCACATCACGCGCGAGTCGGCCGCGTGGATGACCTGGACGTGGTACGCGGACTGGTGCCCCTCTGATACCTGCCAGGCGAGACGCGGCTGGAGCCGATCGATGCCCAACGGTGCCACGCGGCGCTCCACCGTCAGGTGAGAGACGACGGCGGCCATGTCCGCCCACCTTACGCTCGGTTACATCCTGACGTCAATTTCGCATCTTTCCCCAGAGGGGACCCAGTAAGGGAAGGACGGAGGGGACCTACGGGCGAGCGGCGTTCAACCATGGGGTATGCTCGCGGGTAAGCCATGAGCCTCGTCTCTACGGTGCGTGGACCCGTCGACGCTTCCGAGCTCGGCGTCACTCTGATGCACGAGCACATCTTTGTGCTCACCACCGAAGTCCTGCAGACCTACCCTGACGTCTTCGGCGACGAAGACCTGCGCGTCGCCGACGCGGCCCGGCGGCTCGAGGAGCTGGCGGCGCGTGGCGCGGGCACGATCGTCGATCTGACCGCCATCGGCCAGGGCCGCTTTATTCCGCGCATTCAGCGCGTCGCCGAGCGGACCTCCATGAATATCATCGTTGCCACCGGCATCTATACGTTTACCGACGTTCCGTTCTACTTCCGCTTCCGCGGCTCCGATCACATGACCGACCTCTTCGTCCGCGATATCACCACCGGCATCGGCGACACGGGCGTGCGCGCCGGCATCCTGAAGTGTGCGACCGACGCCCAGGGACTGACCCGCGGCGTCGAGAGCGTGTTGCGCTCCGTGGCGCAAGCGCATCGTGCCACCGGTGTCCCGATTTCGACCCACACGCACGTGGCCACGCGGCGAGGTCTGGACCAGCAGCGGATTTTTCAGGAAGAGGGCGTCGACCTGTCGCGCGTGATCATCGGCCACTCCGGCGA
>JAFAWJ010000176.1 GCA_019242065.1 Chloroflexota bacterium | reverse complement strand
CGACCCCGGCATCGTCGAGTCCGACCGCCACTCTCGCGCTGAGTCCGACCTCCACTCCAGCGTCTGCCCTGTCTCCAACGCCAACCTCCAGAGCGGTCGTCATGCCGGATCTGCCGGTGGCCGCCGTGCCCTGGCTGCCAACCGGCGTGTCCCCGCTCACCGCCCAGCCATGGACCCCATCCGCCTCGCTGCAAAGCGCCGTCCAGACAGCGGTCGATCGGCACCAGGGCTCGATTTCAGTCGTCGTCGTGAATCTGCAGACCGGGGCGAGCGCCTCCGTCAACGCCGAGCAACAGTTGTCCTCGGCGAGTCTGTACAAACTGTTTCTCCTCCAGACGGCCTACGCCCAGATGGCGACCGGCCAACTGCACGCCGACGAACAGCTCACGCTTGCGCCAGCCACCGCCGATGCGGATCCGTACACCGATCTCGCCACCGGCACTCGTTCCAGCCTGAGCTGCGCGCTGCAAACCATGATTGAAATCAGCAGCAACTCCGCGGCCGACATGGTCGAGGACCGCCTCGGCGACAGCACCGTCAACACGTATTTGCTGGGAATCGGGCTGCAGCAAAGCTACATCACGCCCGATCATGCCTACACCTCCGCGGCGGACATGGCCCGGCTGCTGAATGCCATGGCCGTGGGACACGCGGTCAGTCCACAAGCGAGCAGTCAAATGCTGACGATGCTGCTGGCCCAACAGGAAAACAATCGCCTGCCGTTGCCACTGCCAATCGGCATCTCGATCGCGCACAAGACCGGCGAACTACCGAACCTCCGCCACGACGCTGGCGTGATTTACGCGCCCTCCGGACCGTACCTGGTAGTGGCCATGGCCGCCAACGCGCCCAGCGAAGCCGCCGCGCGGGACACGATCGTCGACGTGTCGGAGACGGTGTACGACACACTCGGGCCGGCTGGTGCGCCACACTACCTGGGGCTGTCACCGCGCATTGCCGAGGACGTTTTCCGCGTGCCGGATTCGAGCGGGCGGCTGCCGGTGCTGCTGGACCCGCGCACGGATACGGTGCCAATCGGTTTGGACGGCATCGCGCTGCAGGATCCGGATGCTACCGTCCGTGTGCGACAGGAAGTGGTACCGGACCTCCAGGCATTGCAGCAGGCCGCCGCGAGTGCGGGGGCGCCGTTCTGGGTTGTGAGCGGGCTGCAGGCGCCGGACGACAGTACGGCTGCGCGCGTGCTGCCAACGGCGTTCATCGCTCCGTGCAAGATGGACGCGCCGATTGTTTCGGCGAACCCTCCGGGGACTCCATCAATCGCGCCCACGCCTGGCGTGACGCCGACACCCACGGCGGCTCCGGCGCGCGTGGCACCCCAGTCGTGGCTGGGGACGGTCATCCAGGTGACGGACGATGCCAACAACCCGTCGATTTCGGGTGACGATACACAGAGCCAGGTCGTGCAGTGGCTCGACGCCAATGCCTGGGCGTACGGCTTCGTGCCCGCGCTGCCCGAATCCGACGCGGGCGCGGCACTCGGGCATGAGCCGTGGACCTGGCGCTGGGTCGGCCACCCGATGGCGGCGCAGCTTCAGCCGTTGGTGCAGTCCGGCGACTACGCCACCCAGGCGCTGGCTGCGCTGCGGCAAGCCGAACGCGAGATCACGACGCAGGCGCAGGCCGACACCCCCAGCCAGTTGAACGCAGGCGTCAGTCCAGCGAGCTCCGCCCCCTGATTTGCAGCAAGAGTGACAGCACGTACGAGATGGTGTTCGTGGACATGAGTCCCGCGGCCGTTGAGAGTGCGGGAGCGACCGCGAGGAACGGCCGAACGCTCACAGCCGCGGCGCCGACGCCAGCAGGTCGAGTCCGGCGGTTTGCGCCAGGTATTTGGCCACGAGCTGGCCTTTGACGCTGTTGCCGGCGGCGTCGAGCCGCGGCGCATACGTGCCGAGCCCGCCCTTGCCCGGTGCAACCGCGACGATTCCACCGCCGATGCCGCTTTTGCCTGGCAAGCCAACGTCATACAGCCACTCACCGGAGGTCTCGTAGAGACCAGCCGTCAACATCACCGCCAGCGTGTAGTGGCACACCGACGGGTCGACGACACGCGCGCCGGTCACGGGATTGACGCCGCCGCACGCCAGCGTGGCGCCCATCACCGACAGGTCTCGCGCGGTGACCTTCAGCGAACACTGGCGCGTGTACAGGTCCGTGGCGACGAGCGGATCTCCGTTGATGCGTCCGCGACTGTGCAGCATCCAGGCAATCCCGCGGTTCACGGAATTGGTGGCGGTCGCGGATGCGTAGATCTCCTCGTCGACGGACAGCGTGTGCCCGGCGAAACGTGAGAGCCCCTCGCGAATTGCCGCCCAGCGCTCCGCCTCGCTGGCGCCCGGCACCAGGCTGGTGGTAGCGATGGCACCCGGATTGACCATTGGATTTGTGCGTCCGTCCGGTGTCCGCTCGATGGCGGCCACCGAATTGAAGGGCAGTCCGGTGCTGTTGACACCCAGGTGTTCACGGGCCTGCTGCGGGCCCAGGTGCTGGCACACCAGCGCGAAGACGAAGGGCTTGGAGACGCTCATGATCGTGAACTGCTCGTCCGCGTCGCCGACGGAGCAGACAGTTCCGTCGGGGGAGGTCACACAGATCCCGAAGCGATCGGCGGGCGCCCGGGCGAGGGCTGGGTAAACCTGCGAGTTCGCTCCGCTGCGATCGGCGCGGTAGCGCTCGAACGCGTCCTGGAGGAGGGTCTGGACCCGCGCGCCTTGCGGCAGGTGACCGGTCGAGACGTAGGTGGAGAGGGGTGGTTGGTGATCCTGGCGCGTGTGCATGGCAGCGGCCTTAGTCTAGTCAGTCCCTCGAGGGGCGGATACGCGAGCACGGGCGTAATGTGACTGAGACTCTCGTTCACGGTCACTCTCTCCCCTGCCCCCTGTCCTCTGTCCTCTCTTCCTCTTCACTTGTGTGTGGCTGAGTTTGTGTCTGTGTTTTGAAGTCTGCAGACGTCGCCGTCGACAGTGTCTAATGCGAACACATGACCGTCGTCAACCTCGAAATCCAGGACCGCGGCGCCTATCGCCGCGGCGAGTCCTTCGGCGCGGCGGGTCCCTACGAGTACCTCACCGGCGTGATGCACTTCGCCATCGACCCGGCCTCACCCGCCAACCAGTCCATCTGCGACCTGCAGCTGGCCTCGACCAATGCCCACGGCCAGGTCGAATTCTCGAGTCAGTTCCACCTGCTGAAGCCCGTCAACCCGCCTGCCAATGGCCGTGTCCTGGTCGATTCGCCCAATCGCGGCAGCATGACCGCGCTCTCGATGTTCAACGCCGCCGCCCGCCGCGCCAGCGCCGACCCCGACGTGGACCCCGGCAACGGCTATCTGATGCGCAATGGCTACAGCGTGCTGTCAGTCGCCATCCAGTGGGACGCTCCGAACACTCCCGAGCGGCTGCGCGCCGCCTTCCCCGAGGCACTCCGCGACGGCCGCCGCCTGCAGGGTCCGGCCTTCCTTCAGTGGTGGGGCAATACGCTCACCCAGACGCAGCTGCTCTCCGACGCTGGACACGCTCCGTATCCCACCGCGAACGTCGACGATCCCCACGCCACGTTGACCGTTCGCGATCACCAGGACGCTCCACCGCACCTTGTGCCGCGCGACACGTGGCACTTCGCGCGCCTGGTCGACGGTGCGGCCGTGGTCGACCCGCGCTACATCCTGCTCCCCGCCGGCTTTCAGCCCGGCAACGTCTACGAGCTGACCTATACCGCCGAAGGCGCGCCCGTCATCGGGCTCGGGTTCGCCGCCTTTCGCGACGCCGCGTCATTCTTGAAGCACGCCGATGCCACGGATGGCAATCCACTCGCGGGTCAGATCAGGTGGGCCTACGGGTGGGGTCAGAGCATGAACGGCCGCTGGCTGCGCGAGTACCTCTACTGGGGGCTCAATCGCGACGAGGCGGGTCGGCTGGCCTTCGACGCCTTGATGCCACATACCGGCAGCTCGCGACGCGGAGAGTTCAACTTTCGCTTCGGCCAGCCAAGCACCAATATCTTGCGGGCACCGGGCAACGTGTATCCCTTCGCCTTCGAGCCAACTCCAGATGACACGACGGGCGACAGGCGCGGATTGCTGGATCGCACCCGCGCCAACGGCTCGATGCCCAGAGTGATCTGCGTGAACTCCGGCATGGAGTACTGGTGGAGTGGCGCGTCGCTGGCGCACACGACGGTGGATGCGACCGGCGATCTCGAGCCTCCGGCGGATGTGCGCACCTATTATCTGGCGGGAACGCAACACACCGCCGGAGCTTTACCACTGACCAATCGGACCGTCGACGACTTCGTCGCCGCCAACCCGATCAACGTGCAGGACTATCGGCCCGCCGTGCGCGCCCTCCTCGACGCGCTGGATCGCTGGGTGCGCGACGGCGTCGAACCTCCATCCAGCCGCGTGCCTCGACTGGCGGACGGCACCGCGACCTCGCGAGAGGCGTGCCTCGAGCGCATCGGCCGCATCCCCGGCGCGACGTGTCCGAGTGTCCTCCCGCAACGGCTGCGACTGCGTTTTGCACCCACTGCCGACCCCGCCGAAGTCCAGTATCCGCCGGCGGAACAGGGCAGCTATCCGATGCTGGTTTCAGCCCTCGATGCTGACTGCAACGAGGTGGCGGGCATCCGCCAGCCCGAGGTGGCCGTGCC
>JAFAWJ010000140.1 GCA_019242065.1 Chloroflexota bacterium | reverse complement strand
TCGAGGCTCAGGCTGGCGCGCTCGCCTTTTCGAAAACGAAAGTACGCCGCCGAGGCGATCATCGCTGCGTTGTCGGTACACAGCCGTGGCGGCGGGCACAGAACGGGGAGTTGGGCGCGCTCCTCGACGGTGCGCAGCAGCGTACGGTTCGCGGCCACGCCGCCGCCGAGCGCCAGACACGTCGCGCCATAGGACCGCGCCGCACGGACCACGCGCGTCGTCAGCACGTCCACGACGGCTGCCTGGAAACTGGCGGCCAGGTCGGCGACTGGCAACTGCTGGCGACGTTCTTCGGCCGAGGCGTGCTCGGTGTCGATGCCCAACTCACGCACCTGGTGCAGCACGGCGGTCTTCAAGCCGCTGAACGAGACGTCCCACGTTTCGGGCTCCAGCCAGGCACGAGGAAACGTGAAGCGCTGTGGATCGCCGTGCGCGGCTTCGCGCTCGATCGCCGGGCCGCCAGGAAAGCCGAGGCCGAGCATGCGGGCGACCTTGTCAAATGCTTCGCCTGCGGCGTCGTCGCGGGTGCGCCCGAGGCGGTGGTACTGTCCGTGCCTGTCGGCCGTCACCAGGTCGGTGTGCCCACCCGAGACGATCATCGCCACCAGCGGAAACGTTGGCTCAGGAACACGCGCGATCGCCTGCGGCTCCGCGGCGGCCTTTCCAAGCAAACAGGGTGGGCTACTGCCGTTCGACGGAGCGCCGCCGGGAGGATTTGACGTCTGCGCCGATGTGTCGCGAGCGATGGGCGGCGTCAGCCAGTTCGCGTAGACGTGGCCTTCCAGGTGGTTGATCCCCAGCAGCGGCTTGCGGCGGGTGTACGCCAGGCCTTTGGCCACGTTGACGCCCACCAGCAGCGCACCCGCCAGTCCGGGGCCGTGGGTCACGGCGATGGCGTCGATCGTGTCCCAGTCGGCGCGAGCGCTGGCCAGCGCCTCTTCCAGCGTCGGCAGGATGGCGCGCAGGTGGGCGCGTGAGGCTTGCTCAGGCATGACGCCGCCATAGCGCGCGTGCAGATCCGTCTGCGACGCGATGACGTTGGATTCGATCTCGCCGCCATCGCGCACGACGGCGACGGCCGTCTCGTCGCAGCTGGTTTCAATGCCGAGGATGCGTGTCACTCGGCGGGAATATCGACGACCAGGATCCCGGAGTCAATCAATGCGTAGAGCCGTTGACCGTCGAGGCTCACGTCCATGGCGCGCACGCTCGCGAACTCAGCCGCCCGCATCTCGCGCTGGAGATTGCCCCGCAGGTCGGTCTGCACGATGCGGGCGTTGTCGGGATCAGCCAGGTACAGCCCGCCGGCGCGGTCGGTAGCCAGGGCGCTGGTCTCGACCGGCCGCCCGTCGGTCGACTGCACCGTCAGCGGCTGATCTATACCGTCAGCTGCCAGACGATGCACGCTCCCGTCGTCGAAGCGCAGAATGAGCGACTCGCCAGTGGTGACAATCTGCGCGACGCGTTGCCATGGCAAGTACGGTGCGCTCACCGCGTCGACCACGACGCGTGGCGCGTCGACCACGCCGTTATTCGGTGCGGGATACGTCAGAATCCGCCCCGCATCGCTGTCGAGGAACACGAGCTCGCCCGTGCCCGAGCCGAGCGCTCCGAGCTGCTGCCAGCCCGCGCTGGTCGGCAGCTCGTGCGCGCTCAGCGCGCGATCGGCGCCAACCTGGACCACGGTGCGCGCCTGGTCGACAATGGCCAGCGTGCCGGACTGGTTTTTCGGACCAGGCACATATTCGATGGCGACCGGTAACGCGAGCTGACGGCCCATCCCGTCCAGTGAGGTCCCCTCCTTCGCGAGCAACGTGTCGGGGGTCGCCTGCTGGTCGAGCTGGTCCAGCGAAAACGAGCGAACGGCGCCCTGCGCCACGTCTAGCGTGTACACCGCCGAGTCGCCGGCCGCCACGTCGACGACGTTGGCGGCTGAGGGTCCGAGGCGGACGGCCATCTGCGGGCTGACGCCCTCGACGTGATTGGCCAACGCGCCAGGCTGCGGCATGATCGCCAGGGTGGCCAGCGCGATCATGGCCAGCAGGACCAGACCCAGCAGCGGCACGATCCAGCGCCCTGGCGAGAAGCGTTGGCGGCCAATCTGGGACAGCGGCGCGGGCGCGTCGTGTGTGAGCGTATCGGCGTGATCGCGATTGGTCAGCAGGCGCAAATGCGGAATGCGGGGGCTCGGCGACGCGGGGGCGACGACCAGAATGCCCGCTGGACGTGTGTCGCCGAGCGCCGCGGCCAGCTCGTCTTCGGCTGCCGCGGTCGAGGTGGCTTCCGACAGGATCCTGGCGATGGTGAGCTGCGAGTCCGGCCGCCACGTCCCGCCGCACACCAGAGCCAGGCGGTCGCCAGCGCGCAGCGGCGTGCGCCACAGGGTGATGATGGGATCCTGTTCGAGGCCGAGTGGACGCGGCAGACGCAAGATGCCGCGCTGGCCGGTGAGCTCGCCGGCGTGCCAGGCGAATGCCGCTGCGTGGCCGGCCAGCGCCACGAACGCGACGTCGCCGCGCACGGCGGCAAGGGCTGAGGCGGCGTTGATCTGCTCGATCGGGAGTACGTCGCGGTTGTGATGTCGCAGGACGTAATGCGCCGCCAGCGCGGCTTCGCGCACGGCGCGCGTCTGCGAGTAGCCATCAGAACCGAAGTAGCCCTGCTGCATGGCGCGCAGCAAGCCGTTGCGCAGCGACTGGTCGGCCAACGAGGGGTCCACGAGCAGGAACAGCCGTGCCAGACGGGCGGCGAACGGCCACATCGACAATGGGCGGGTGACCATTGCTCCGAAGGGGATTTCGAGCGCGGTAGGGCGTGGGACAGGTTGAGCTATGGACATGGGGACACAAGGCGACCTGACAGAAGGCGGACCCACCACCGAGATCCGCGTGACGGGTGCGGCTCGCGGGCGTCACGCCCTCACCGACCGTCGCACCTGCGGGCCAGTCTAGCAACATGACCGGAATGTTGTAAACAGGTGGGTGTCAAGGATTCCTTCCCCAGAGGGGACCCATGAGGGAGAGACGAGGGACTGCCACCAGAGATCCCACGAAGGATGGTGGCTCCTGGTCCTTAGTGCGCGTTGGAGGGCCAAGTGGCACCGGTGTGTGTGTGGGACACTCACTGCCGTGCACCAGCGTGACGAAGCGGAGGTCTGGGGGCTCATCTCTGACGTCCACGGCAACTTCCCAGCACTCGACGCGGCCATCGCGGTGCTCGCGGCCGCGGGCGCGCGCAGGCTGGCGTTCCTCGGCGACTACCTCGGCCGCGGCGACGCCGATCGCTGTGTGCAGCGTATTAAGGAGGTCGCCGACCTGGCAATCGTCGGCAACCGCGACCTCGACTGGCAGGACCGCGTCTCCGCCACATCGAAGGCCTTCGTCCGGTCCCTCCCAAAGACCGCCCAGTCAGGCAAGCTGCTGATCAGCCACGGCGACCCACGGCTCACGCCATCGCTGAGCACGACGCAGATCGGCCGCGGCTTCCTCAGGGTCTGGCCCGAAATGGAACAGCGCCACGCCCAGGTCTGGGCCTTCGGTCACAGCCATCACGCGCGGATCTGGCGCGACGGCGCGCTGCAGGCACCCACCTGTGTGTCGCTCGACGACAGCGCACGCTACTGCCTGAACGTCGGCACCACCGGCCTGCCCTTCCCGGGCAAAGGTGGGCCGAGTGTGGCCGTCGTCGACTTCGCCCGGGCCCAGATCAGGCAGATTGCGCTGGACCGGGTCTAGAATCTGCTTCGCGCTTATGGCCGAGCCGGTCTACCTTGATTACGCCGCAACGACGCCCGTCGATCCGCGGGTCTTCGAAGCCATGCGAGCCTACTGGCTCGACGACTGGGGCAATCCGTCCAGTGTGTACGCGGTGGGCCGTCGCGCGCGACGCGCCCTGGATTCGGCCCGCGACCGCTGTGCCCAGGTGCTCAACTGCCGCGCCAACGAGATCATCTTCACCGGCTGCGGCAGCGAAAGCGACAACCTGGCCATCAAGGGCAGCGCGATGGCGTTGGCCGAGCAGCGCGGGTGGAAACACGTGGTCACCTCGAGCGTCGAGCACCACGCCGTGCTACATGCCTGCGAGTGGCTTGAGAAGCACCAGGGGTTCGAGATCACCTACGTCGGAGTCGACCAGTTCGGCAGGGTTGACCCGGCCGAGGTCGCCGCGGCGGTGCGCTCGGATACCGCGGTGGTCTCGATCATGTACGCCAACAACGAGGTGGGGACCATCGAGCCAGTGGCGGATATTGCGCGGGTCGTCAGGGCGGTCAATCCGGCCACTGTCGTGCATACCGACGCGGTCCAGGCTGGCGGTCTCATGCCGCTCGACGTCGAGGCGCTGGGTGTCGACGCGCTGGCGCTCTCAGGGCACAAGTTCTACGCGCCCAAAGGCGTCGGACTGCTGTATCTGCGCCGCGGCACGCCGCTGGTCCACTTGCTGAGCGGCGGCGGGCAGGAGCGCGGGATTCGCGCGGGCACGGAAAACGTGGCGTACATCGTCGGCATGACGCTGGCGCTGGAGCTGGCGTACGCGGAGCTTGCGGAGCGCGTGGCGCACGTATCGCGACTGCGGGATCGATTGATCGACGGCGTACGCGGGGCGATCGACGGCGCGGAGCTGACCGGTCACCCGACCGAGCGGATGCCCAACAGCGCCAGCTTCGCCATCGACGGCGCGGACGGCGAGTCGCTGCTGCTGAATCTGGACCAGGATGGCATTTTCGCGTCGAGCGGTTCGGCGTGTACCTCGGGGACTCTCGAAATCTCGCACGTGCTGTGTGCGCTGGGGCTGCCCGAGACGCGGGCGCGGGGCAGCCTGCGGTTGACCACTGGCGTACGGACGACCGACGCGGACGTCGAGCGGCTGCTGGAAGTGCTGCCCGCGATCGTTGAGCGCGTCCGCGAAGTTACACCAAGCCTGGTGTAGATAGTTCGCCGAAGATACAGACCGCCCAGAAAAGTCGAGAGCGGTCTGGATGGGTCGTCAGGACTCGTCGATCGTGATCGAGTTGATGGTGACGGGCGTCTTGGGCGTGTCGGGGCCGCCCTTGCCCGGGCCCGTCGGCGTGGTGGCAATCTTGTCCAGCACATCCAGACCATCGGTCACCTGACCAAAGATCGTGTAGTTCGGCGGCAGCGGGTAGTCCTTCTGGACGATGAAGAACTGTGACCCGTTCGTATTCGGCCCCGCGTTCGCCATGGCCAGCGTGCCACGCAGATACTGGCGTTTGACGGGCTCGTCATTGAAGCGATATCCGGGCCCGCCGGTACCCGTGCCTGTCGGGTCGCCAGTTTGAATCATGAAGTTGTTGATCACACGATGAAAGCTGACGTCGTTGTAGAAGCCTTGATTGGCAAGAAAGACAAAGTTGTTCACCGTCATCGGTGCTTCACTGGCAAACAAGTCGGCTTTCATGGTGCCCATGCTTGTGTCAATGGTTGCCGTGTAGTGCTTCGAGGTATCGATGCTCATCGGCGGCGGTGCCGAGAATTGCTTCGCTCCAGTAGCCACGGGTGCTGCTCCTCCCTGGGCGGCCGGCGAGGCCGCCGCTGATGCTGAGGGTGAGGCGGACGGTTTGGGCAGGGGACTGAGCCCGCTCGAAAGCTGCGCAGACGAGGGCGCGGGCGCCGACTGAGCCGTGGGAGACGGCGATTGGGCGGCCGGCGCAGCGGTCTGCCCGCAAGCGACCAGTACCACCATAGCAAGCGTGGAGATGGCAATACGCAATCGATCAGTCAAAGCGCGCTCCCGTCATGGGGTCCAGGCCGGCAAATTTCAGCAACCGCATTGTCACAACTCAGGTCTCGAAACGCGCGTCCCGCCATGGCACGCGACGAGCGGCTGCTCCACGTGGATAGCGCCTGAGCGTGTGCCGGACGGGGCTGGCGCTCGGGGAGTGTACTCAAACGCGCTGGCATCTTCCCCAAACTGGCATCTTCCCTGGTCAAAAGTTGATTGTGATGCGGCCAAACCTTGCCTGCCGCCGGGGGCAGGCCTATGATGCGCGCATCTTTCGCCCGCCCGATTCAATGGCGGGGGAGAGGGTCGATTCGCTGGTAAACTAGGTCCAGAGGCGCGAGAGCAGGCGTGAACCCGACTGAGTCTGAGAATGTCCGAGGAGGAGAAGGGATGAAGGCCGAGCAGAGGAATGCCCGAGACATTCTGCCCAGACTTCCTCAGGGCGCAGGGAGCAACCTCAAGTCGTATTCCCCCACGCAGCTGCACTTTTTGATGCGACTCTCGCACCTGCAGCGGCAGCGACGTGACATGGTCAACGTTGCCGACGGCGGCGATTGGCACATGCGGCTGGTCAACAAGGCGCTCTACTCCACCTATCGCGACTGTGAAGACCTGGGTGTTGGCGAGGAAGCGCGGTTGTTGATGGCTCAGCAGGCTCCCGAACCCTCCTGATCCGCGGCGATTAGCCGCTGCCGCCCACGCGGTGGGCCGGCCCTACACTTGGGCACGATGACGCTGGCTGATTTCGGCACGCTGGCCACCGGCGGCTGGTTCGAGGTCCAGGCGGTCATGGTCGTGATCGTGTCGCTGATCGCGATGCGGGTCGCGCTCAACTGGGTCGGGCGCGGCATGCGGCGCGCCAGTGTCGATCTCGGCACACAGATCCTCGTCAAG
>JAFAWJ010001193.1 GCA_019242065.1 Chloroflexota bacterium | reverse complement strand
GCCTCGAACACCGCCGTCGGGCACATCATCCTGGAGAACAAAGTCGGCACGTCGCGATGACGCCCGACGACACCACGGGCTAAGCGGCGGGGCGCTCGCGAGCGAGCCGCCGCGCGTCCAGCACCGCCAGCGCGCGCGCCCCGCACGCGGGACACATGCCATCGGTCGCCACCACGTCGTCGTCCAGCGCCATCAGCCCGCGCCGCGAGACGTACTCACCCTGCGCGTCGGCCACGCGTTTGCACCACGCACAGCGGTGGACAATATGGTTCCAGTCCACCTGGTCGGCGGCACGTTTGAGCTCTGTTTCCAGCGTGAGGGGTGACATGGCGGCGGTCCTCTTCGAAATCCACCCACAGCCTATGAGTCGAAGCTTGACCCTGGCTGTGAGCCGCGTCTCTTTCCTGTTGTGAAACGCTTCAGACAGGCGATTTTCGCGGCCGCCAGCAAAAATTACGGCCGCGGCAATGGCTCCGCGCCCGCGGGCAGCTCCATCCTCGTCGCCATCAGCACGCACCCGATCATCAGGTAGTAGCCCATCGCCGCCAGGACTTCGATCAGCCCGCGCTCGCCCAGCTCGGCCTGCGCCGCTTCGAACGTCGCCGCGGACAGCTCGTGCCCACCCACCAGCTCGCGCGCTACCGAGACGATCAGCCGCTCACGTCGCGTGAGATCGCCGAGCTCCCCGCGTGTGCGCACCGTCTCGATCGTCGCGTCGCTCACACCCGACCGTTTGGCGGTCGGCACGTGCGCCGCCCATACGAAATCGATGTCGAACTCACGGGCGGCCGCAATCACCGCCAGCTCGAAGTCCGCCTCCGACAGCAGCTCGCGCAGCGCATCGTTCAGCGCCGAAGCACGTGCCGCGAGCGGGGGCGCGTACATCAACATGGACTGCGGCGCGTTGATCCGGCCGCGTGAGGCAATAATCGAGTCGAATGCGGCCCGACCCTCCTCGGGCACCTGGTCGCGTTCGGTAATGGGAGTCAGTCTCGGCATCAGGCCACCTTTGCGTACAGCCGCTGCGACGCGAGCCGTGCGCCCTCACTCAGTGCCTGGAGTTTGGCCCAGGCGACGGTTGGCGGAATTTCCGCGTTCCCCGCGGTCGACGCGAAGCCGCAGTCATTGCCCACGAGCAGGTTCTCCGGACCGATCGTCTTCGCCCAGCGTTCGATCCTGTCGGCAACACCCTCCGGATGCTCGATCATGACGTTGGAGTGCGTGACCATTCCGGGGATAAGGACCTTGCCATCCGGCAGCTTGACCGTCTCGAACACCCGCCACTCGTGCTCGTGACGCGGGTTGGAGGCTTCGAACGAATACGCGCCGGCGTTGATCTTGAAGAAGATATCGACGATCTGCTCCAACTGGAGATCACTCACGCGTGGACCGAAATTGACGCCGTAGCACGTGTGGTAGCGGATGCGATCCTGGGGCAAGTCCCGTAACGCGTAATTGAGCAGCTCCACGCGCTGCTCCGCATGCCGCCGGTACTCGTCGAGCGTCATGTCCAGACGACTGTCCCAGTTACTGATCATGCTCGGATCGTCGATCTGCAGGAGGAGTCCAGCGTCGAGAATCAGCCGGTACTCCTCGCGCACGGCGTCGGCATACGCGACCGCGAATTCCTCCTGCGTGGCGTAAAACTCGTTGCCGGCGTTGGTATGTGGTGACGTGGAGGGCAAAAAGCCTTCCACAAAGTGATATCCGGCCATCGCCGACTTCAAATTGGCGATGTCGCGCTGGACCAGCGCCTGGCCGACATAGCGCAACGGCGCGACGCACACGCGCGGCGCCATGCGAATCACGTTCTCGAACGGACTGTGCGCCAGGACGTATTCGTAATAGTCGGGGAACTGGTGCGCGTCGCGACCGTTCGGGTCGATGGGTCCGCGTCGCACACTGTCCGGGCGGGAACGTGGTTCGAAACCACTCAGTCGCTGGTTGACGTACGCGCTGAAGCTGGGCTTGCCGACTTCGCCGTCGTTGATCACGTCGAGGCCGACCTCCGACTGGTGGCGCACGTTGTCGGCGACGGCTGCGGTGATGCGCGTGTCGAAGGCGGACTGATCGAACGTGCCGTTGCTGCCCGATTCCTGGGCGCGCATGGCTTCCAGGACGTCGGGAGGCCGCGGCAGACTGCCCGTGTGGGTCGTCAGGATGCGAGTGGTACTGCGCTGCATGAGGTCTCAGTGCGCATCGTAGCTCACTTGTTAGCGGCGGATAGACTGGAGCCACCATGAACCCCCTGGTGCTCGAGTTTGGTATGGGCGTCGACGTCCACGGACAGGACTGCACCAAAGCCGCGCGGCGGGCGGTGTCCGATGCGATTCGGCACTCCAGCTTGCCTTTGCTCGGACAGATCCGCGAGCGCAATGGCACGATGCTGGTGCACGTCACCGTGGCCGTACCTGACCCGGCGTCGGTCGACCTGGACGCCGTCAAAGCCGAGCTGCCACACGGCGAAGTGAGTGTCGAAGCCGTGAGCGGCGGCCTGAAGGTACCCAACAGCGACGCGCTGATCGCCTGCGCGTCGATCCACGTGAGCGAGGGGTAGGCGATTGGGTCGAACAGTCCGTGGGTCGGACAGCAGGAGGTAGGGACAACAGCGCCGATCCGGGCCGAAGACTTGTACCCAGTGATCGGTA
>JAFAWJ010000968.1 GCA_019242065.1 Chloroflexota bacterium | reverse complement strand
TCCGCGATTGCGGCTTCGAAGAGTTCCACCACCCGCGGGTCCGCGCCGTCCTGGAGATGCAGCGCCTGGCTGAGGACTCCAATGCGCTTACCTCGCAGTCCGTCAGCGTCGAGGAAAGCGGTGTAGCTCGCCGGAATGTGGCCTTCGGCTGTCAGCGTTCGCCGGTCAGCTGGGTCGATCGCGGCCAACACCTCGAGCAGTCGAGCGACATCGGCAACCGTGCGCCCCATAGGTCCGGGTGTGTCGCGTTGACTGTCGAGTGGTCCCATGCCCGTGCGGCTCACGAGCCCGACTGTCGGCCGGAGCCCCACAAGGTTGTTGATGGAGGCGGGCGCACGCACGCTGCCGCCCGTGTCGGTACCCAGTCCGACCGTGCCGAAGTTGGCGGCCAAAGCAACGCCCGTGCCGCCACTCGATCCGCCACTCGCGTAGGCGAGGTTGTACGGATTGCGTGTGAACCCGGGCAACACCGAGTTGATGTTGTCCGCGAGTCCCATAGCCAGCTCTGACAGCGATGCTTTGGCCAGCAAGATCGCGCCCGCGGCCCGCAGGCGGCTGACGACAAACGCATCGCGGCTCGGAACGAAATCCTTGAACAAGGCGACACCGGAGCTGGTGGGCATGTCCGCGGTGTCCAGGTTGTCCTTGACGATAACGGGCACGCCGTGGAGCGGGCCAGTCAACGTGGCGGTTGATTGCAGTGCGGCATCCAGCCGGTCGGCCTCAGCAAGCGCGTTCGCGTTCACGTGTATCAGAGAATTCAGATACGGACCGCGTCGATCGTAGGCGTCGATGCGATCCAGGTAGCCGCGCACGACGCGGCGCGCGGTAGCTTCGCCCGCCTGGTACGCGGCGTGGAGCTGTGCAATGGCGAGTTCCTCGATGGCGAACGACATTGCGCGATCGTAACAGCGCGATGGTCAACTCCAGGATTGCGGAGGGCCCGAGGCTGGAGTTCGAGAAGGAGGTGACAGGCGTTCTGGGCTAGGCGGCTGGGACGGTTGCTGCATTTGGAGGCCGGCCACGAAAGGGCGGATGGCGGCCATCACTGTGCGCGTACCACCCCGTGGTCCGTGTAGCGGGTGGCCGATTCCAGACAGCTTGACATGGCTTGCGCGGACCACATGAACAATCCAGCGCAGTACCCTTCGCCATGTCCAAGGACAGATAGCGAGCGACCTCATTGCCGCGTAGTCTCTCAAGGCGTCGCGAGCCGCGCATCTGACGCGTGCCATGGCCGGCGCGATATTTCGTGGCGGGTGTGTGAATGGATTGCTCTTGTCACGAATCCAGGCGGGCGCTACGCTCCGGCCGTGCAAAGGCCCCCGTCGCCTTCTGACGGAGGAACCGGCAGCGCGGCTCGATTGACGCTTGCGGGCTCGATCCGGGAGTTCCGCACGCGTGCCGGGCTGAGCCAGGCGACCCTCGCGGAGCGGGCGGAGCTCAGCGTCGCGGCGCTCGCAGCCATTGAGCAAGGCAATCGACGGCGGCCCTCCTTGCACACGCTTACCGCGTTGGCCGACGCCCTGGATCTCGCTGCGCCCGAGCGTGCGGCGCTCTTCAAGCTCGCGGAACGACCCGTCGCCGCGTCCGTCAACTCCGCCTTGACGTCTGTGTCGGCCGTGCGCTCGCTGCCTGAACCCACCACACGTCTCATTGGCCGCGATCAGGACGTGGGGACCGCGGTGGCGTTTTTCCGTAATGCAGCTGCGCCCGTGCGGCTGCTGAGCGTCCTCGGCCCTGGCGGCGTCGGGAAGACTCGGCTGGCGGTTGCGATCGCCCACGAGCTGCAGAGTGTCTACAGCGACGGCGTGATCTTCGTGGACCTCGCCCCGGTGCGAGCAGTCGAATTGGTGCCGGCCACGATCGCGGTGAGTCTCGGACTGCAAGAGTCCGCCGGGCGCAGTCCGACCGCGGTCTTGCGTGAGTATCTGCGCGACCGCCAGATGCTGCTCGTGCTCGACAACTTCGAGCATGTGATCGACTCCGCACCACTGGTGGCAGAGCTCCTGACGTGGTGTTCGCAGCTGCGCGTGCTCGCCACCAGTCGCGCAACTTTGGGACTGCGCGAGGAGCAACGCATGTGGGTCGAACCGCTTGCGACGGATGGCGCCGACGCATCAACCGACCAGGTGCTCACGCACTCTCCGGCCGTGGAGCTCTTTCTAGATCGCGCCCTGAGCGTTGATCCGTCATTCCCGTCGTCGGAGCCGCTCATAACGCAGGCGGTCGCGGAGGTTTGCCGACGGCTGGACGGATTGCCGTTAGCCATCGAACTTGCGGCCGCCCGCATTTCGGCGCTCAGTCCCAGGCAAATCGCGGCACACCTGACCAACCGTTTCGAGCTCCTGACAGCCGGTAGCCGCGGGGCTCCGGGTCGCCAGCAGACGCTCCGCGCAGCAATGGACTGGAGCTACGAGCTTTTGCGCGAGCCAGAGCGTCGGCTCCTCCGACGGTTGTCCGTATTTGCTGGTCGCTGGAGCCTGGAGGCAGCCCGCGGCGTGTGTGCCGGGCCGGACATGCACGAGATGGTCCTGATCGATCTCCTCAGCCGGCTCGTCGACAGTTCCCTGGTGACAGTGGAACGCCATGGTCCCGACCTGCGCTACCGTCTTCTCGAAACGGTGCGCGAGTACGCCTGGGAGCGACTTGCGCAGAGCGGTGAGACGAACGTGATTCGCGATCGTCACCGTGACTGGTGCCTGGCCCTGGTCGAGCGGGTGGAGCCCGAATGGTTAGACGCTGAACAGGTTGCGCTGCTCGATGGGGTGCAAGACGAGCTGCGCGCGGCGCTCCGCTGGAGTCTCGACGCAGAACAGGTCGAAGTTGGCTTGCGTCTCGGAATTGGCTGCTGGCCAATGTGGTACTTGCGCGCCCGGTTTGAGGAGGGGCGCACCTGGCTCCTGGAACTGCAGCGTGTGGCCACCGCTGCCGAAGTGCAGGTACTCCGCTGCCGCGCGCTCGCCTTCGCCGGCCACCTCACCTTTGCCGAAGGCGACACCGGCCGCGGAGAAGCTCTGCTGCGCGAGGGTCTGGCGATCGCCGAACGTCAAGGTGATGACCTTGGCGTCTGCATCTGCTCGATGTACCTCGGGCATGTCGTCGGCCTGCGCAGCACGCGCGCGGAATCCGAGGTGCTGTACGAGCGCGCGCTGGTCATGGCCCGTGCGCTGGGCAGCTGGGCCTGGCAGACGCGCGCGTTGATGGTGCTGGCCCGCGTGAGCTACGAGCAGGGTGACCTGGTTCGCACGGAGGCCTTCGTCGACGAGGCTTTGCGGCTGTTTGCGGCCCGCGATCATCCCACTTCGCGCGGCCGCGTTCTCGCCGTGAGCGGTCGGGTGGCGGCAATGTCCGGAGACCACGACCGTGCACGAAACCTCGGTGAAGAGTCGGTTGCGCTGCTGGACCAACTTGGCGACAAACAAGGGCAGGCGTTTGCGCACGGTCTTGCAGCGCAGTCGGCCCTGGATCGAGGGGACCGCGTGGATGCGGCCGACCACCTCGCTGCCGTTCTGTCCCTCACGCGGGAGACGCATGAACGGATGGCCATTGCACGTGGTCTGGAGGGCATGGCTGAGCTGTTAGCTGCCGCCACTCCGGAACGGGCGGCACGCATGGTTGGGACCGCGGCCGGCGTGCGCGAGTCCGCCCGGATTTCTGCGGCTCCCATTGAGCGTGATCGACTGGAGGCCGTCGTCGCGCAGGTTGAAAGCACCATCGGGAGCGGAGCCGTGAGCGACGAAATCGCGATGGGCCGTCAGCAGTCTTCGGGGACCAACCTGAGCGCGATCATCGAACAGGCCATTGCGGAAGCGCAGACGGTGGCAGACGTCAAACTTGAGACTCCGCCGCCTGTTCGCACGCCAGGAGCTGTCGCGCAAGCTACCGGGCTGACCCGGCGGGAGCAGGACGTCGCCAGACTCGTGGCGCGTGGTCTGGACAGTCGGCACATCGCGGCGGAGCTGGTTATTACTGAAGGGACGGTGCGGGTCCACGTCGAACACATCCTGGCGAAGCTTGGACTCCACTCCCGCTCACAGCTCGCGGTATGGGTGGTGGAGCACGGCATGCTGCGGGCCGCCGACTGAATTGGTCATGCGTTCGGGCGCAGCGCCGCTGGCGTGCTGTCGAGTGGAGTCAGACGGACTGGTGCGGCGGAAGCCATGGCGCGTCGCCGACGGTCCGTCAGCAGCAACACGACACGCTGGTGGATCACGCCCAGGACCGAGCCGATCAGGAGGGACACTGGTACACATACCAGCACATTGGACACGCTCGCGCTGGTCAGCACGTTGATGGTGAAGGTAGCGGGCACGAGCAGCAGCACGGCGAACGTGGATGCAAACCCACAAAAGCTCGCCGGGACGTTTGACAACGGAAACCAACGCGACGCGTACACGATGACGAACGACGCCACTCCGGCGTCGACGGCGGAGGCGATCGAGTTCGGCCCGGGCACAAGATTCAGTTGGACCGCCACGGCGACGAGCCACGCCATCACCACGCCGAAGACCGCGCATGCCGAACTGGAGATCAGCGCTCGTCGGTCCGCACCAGCCTGGTCGTAGCTGGCCCAGCCGAGGAACGCCGCCCACACCCAAAGACCTGGAAGTTGCGCGAAAGCCCAGACGGTCACGCCGGCGACGATGGCTGCCGCCAGCGCGCCCGCTGTCTGGGGCGTAAGTTTCAGGCGCAGGGCCTGGCCAGGTCGAGCCCCGAGGCGACCTGGCGGCCCGACGAAGCTATCTGAGGAAGTCATGGTCTTGAACATTTCCGCGGCGCTCGTGGGTCCTAGCCGGCCGCGGCGAGTTCCGGCTGGGGGGCGCTGGTC
>JAFAWJ010000816.1 GCA_019242065.1 Chloroflexota bacterium | reverse complement strand
GGCTGAAGATGCTCTTCACATTCGCGCAACGCTGGATCTCACCACCCACACACTCTGTGACGCGCGATGGAGCGCAGCATGCCAGAAGTACGTGGCTCATGGGCCGTCTGGAGCACGAAGTCCCGCTTGTGGCGTGGCTGCTGGCCGCGGCGCTGGTGGCGACCGAACAATATCACCAGCTGCCGCACATCCTCGACGCGGTGTCCTACACGTTCCAGGCCGGCCTCTTCGCCTCAGGGCAACTCTCACTGCCCGCGCCGCCGGTGCCAGAGGCGTTCAAAGGACCGTTCGAGGTCATCTGGCAAGGCCGCATGTTCTCGCAGTACGCGCCCGGTACGGCACTGTTCTATGCGCTGGGCAGCCTGGTGGGTCTCGAGTGGCTGGTTGGGCCACTCGCGTGCGCGGTCTTGATCGGCGCCACCGCCTGGACGGCGCGCACCCTGTACGGACCCGCGTGCGGCATGGCCGCGCTCGGACTCGGGTTGATCTCGCCGTTCATCCTGTTTCAGGCGGGCTCGTACCTGAGCCATCCGATTTCGGGCGGCCTGGCAGCCGTGGCGATCGCCGCCTTCGTCGCGGGCGAGCGGTATCGGTCGGAGCGCTGGTACGCGGTGTGTGGCGCCATGCTCGGCGCGACCTTTCTCGTGCGCGAGGTCGCGGGTCTGCTGGTGGCGCTACCTCTCTGTGTGCGCCTCGTGACGTGTCGTCGGTGGTCGGCCCTCAACATGGTCGTCGCCTGCGGCGTGCCGTTTCTGCTGGCGTACCTGGCGTACAACACGCTCCAGACTGGCAATCCGTTGTTGCTGCCGAGGCTGCTGTTCAATCCCGCCGACCACTTTGGCTTTGGTGACGGCGTCGGCTTCGACCTGCGGCACACCCTGGCGGCGGGGCTGGCCAACACCGACGAGCTGCTGACGCTGCTCCAGTTCGACCTCTTCGGCTGGCCGCCGTTGTTCGCCTTCGGTCTGATCAGCCTGCCGTTCCTGCTCGGGCGGGCGCGAGTGTGGGACTGGATCGCCCTGGGCGGCTTCCTCGCGTTCGTGGTCGCGTATGTCGCCTACTTCTATCACGGTATTGCGCTCGGGCCGCGCTACTACTTCGAGGCCGTGCCGTGGCTCCTGTTGCTGGGCGCGCGCGGACTGCAGGTGCTGGCTCAGGTCGCCTCGTCGCGGGCGATTGCCGTGGGTCTGGCGATGGTGCTGACGCTCAACACGGTGCTCTTCTACACGCCCGCGGAGCTGGATCGGCGCACCGATTTCAGCGGCATCGCCGAGGGGCAGACGCTCAACCTGAGCTTCGTGCGCTCGTCGGTGCTGGGTCCACAGCTCGAAGGCGTACCCGACAACTCGCTGGTGATCACCGAGCAGTGGTGGCTCTACAACGCGGGGCTGGCGGCGTTGAACTGTCCGCAATTGCCGAACTGCAACGTGCTCTTTGCGCTGGCCCCGAATACGTCAGACGTCGATCGCCTGCGCGCCCAATTCCCGGACCGCACCCTGCTGCGAACGTTGGACATCAACGGGCAGGTCACCCTCGTTCCCCTCTGAGCGGCGACAACGCCTCCTGCATGCGCCGGCAACCGGCCCGCAACCGCGCGCCCGGTACAAGACTTCTCGGGGTGCACTCAAGACCCGCGGGAGGTGTTTGAGATGGGAGTTGGAAAGACATGCTAGGTATCCCTCTCCGCTATCTGCTCAAGCATCCGCTTGCCGTGACCGAACTCACCGCTGACCCGCTCGATACGTGGGTTCGGGTGCGCGAGTCATACCTGGGCGAGCGCGAATCGCGCATTCCCACCTTTCCGTACGAAGTCGATCCAGACTGGGAGCGCCAACTGCACGCCGTGCTAGGCGCCGAATGGCCCTGCGAGTTCGCCACAGATTTCTCGCAGCTCTGGGCGGGCGTGATGACGGAGCTCGAGTCGCAGGGCATTCAGCCGGGTCCCGAGAGTTTCCAATACTGGAATGACGGCGACGCAGGCTTCGTGCGGGCGATCACGTGCCTGATCCGCCACCTGAATCTGCGATATGTCGTCGAGACAGGGGTGGCGCACGGTGTGACGTCGCGGTTCATTCTCGAAGCGCTGTCCCGAGGCAACGGTGGCCATCTCTGGAGCATCGACCTGCCGCCGGTGGAGAGTGCCTGGAAGAAACAGATCGGGATCGCGGTTCCGGCATCGCTCCGCGAGCCGTGGACGTACATCAAAGGGACGAGTCGTCTGCGTCTGCCAGAGCTGGTGCGCAAGCTGGGTGAGGTCGACCTCTTCGTGCACGACAGCTTGCATACGGAGCGCAATGTGCGGTTTGAGCTGGACCAGGTGTGGGGCGCACTGCGTCCGGGAAGTGCGGTCGTCGTCGACGACGTCGACGCCAATTGGGGCTTCCGCTCGTTTACGCGCGCCTATCCGGGCGAGCGGGCGTTCGTATGCGAGGCCGAGCCGCTGCGACCCGACCTGCGCCGGGTCAACAGCAAGGGTATGTTCGGGATCGTCGTGAAGACGGGCGGCGCCCGGCCGCGGGCCGCCGCTGCCTGAATCTCAGGCGGCGGCTTCCAGGGCTCGCTTCGTCAGGACTTTCGCCAGGTGGAGTTTGTAGTCGGCGCTGCCGCGCAGGTCGCTGGTGGGGTCCAGGCCCTGGGTGGCGTGCTCGGCGGCTTCGGCGGGCGAGGCGCCTGAGGCCAGCGCCTGTTCGACGCCGCTGGCCCGCACGCAGGTGGGGCCGGCGTTGGTGATGCCGACCCGCCACTGACCGTCGTCCATCTTCTGCGCTCCGACGCCCACCACGGCCCAGTCGAACATGCGGCGACGGAACTTGATGTATGTATGCGGCCCGCTCACGACCGGATAGCTCACCTCGACGATGATCTCGTCGTCCGCGAGCGCCGTCGTGAACAGGCCTTTGAAGAAGTCGCGCGCGGCGATGCTGCGTCGATTGGTGGTGATGGTGGCATCCAGCATCAACGCCAGCGTGCCGTAATCGCCGGCGGGATCGCCGTGCGCCAGCACACCGCCGATGGTGCCCATGGTGCGGATCTGTTCGTCGCCGACCTCGGTGGCCATTTCCGCCAGCATCGGCAAGGAGCGGTGCACCTCGTCCGACTGCTGCAGCTGGTAGTGGCGAGTCAAGGCACCGATGCGCAGCGTGCCGTTGTCACGCCGAATGTAGCCCAGCTCGTCCGACAGGCCGTTGATGTCCACCAGCAGGCTGGGCTCGGCCAGGCGCAGACGCATCAGCGGGATGAGGCTGTGTCCGCCGGCGAGCAGCTTCGGCTCACCGGCCTGACCCAGCAGGTCCGACGCTTCGTCGACGGACTTCGCGCGCTTGTAGTCGAACGCGGCGGGGATCATCGGGTGCCTCCATTGGTCGACTGCGCGGCCTGGATCTGGCCCCACAGCCGATCGGGACTGGCCGGCATGTCGACGTGGGTGATGCCGAACGGCTCCAGGGCATCGACGATGGCGTTGATCACCGCGGCGCTCGCCGCGATCGTGCCCGCCTCACCGATACCTTTCACGCCGAGCTCGTTGCTCGGACTGGGCGTGACTGTCCGGTCCAGGACCGGCGTCGGAATCTCGTTGCACGTCGGCACCAGATAATCGATCAACGAGCCGGTCATCAGCTGGCCGGACTCGGGATCGTAGGCGACCTCCTCGAACAGCGCCTGGGCGATGCCCTGGGCGATCCCGCCCTGCAGCTGGCCTTCGACGACGAGCGGATTGATCACCGTCCCGCAGTCGTCGACGGCGACGTACTTCTGAATGTCGACGCCGCCGGTCGCCGGATCAACTTCAACCACACAGATGTGGGCGCCAAATGGCCACACAAAGTTGGGCGGATCGAAATAGGCGGTCGCTTCGAGGCCGTGGTCGACGCCTTCGGGCAAGTTGCTGCCGAAGGAGGCAAAGGCAATCTCCTGCATGGTCTTCGCGTTGGCAGGATTGCCCTTCACGTGAAAGCGACCCTGGTCGAACACGACGTCGTCGGGTGAGGCCTCGAGCAGATGGGCGGCGATCTTCTGCGCCTTGGAGACGATCATCTGCGACGTCTTGCGCACGGCCATGCCGCCGACGGCCAGACTACGGCTGCCGTAGGTGCCGAAGCCGAAGGCCGGGCCGTGCTCCGTGTCGCCGTGCACGACCTCGATGTGGTCGTAGGGCAACCCGAGGGTGTCGGCGGCGATCTGGGCAAACGTCGTCTCGTGGCCCTGTCCGTGGGGGTGCGTCCCGATAAAGATCTGCGCGGAGCCTGTCGGGTGCACGCGGATCTGGGCAGATTCGATCAGTCCCAGGCCGCCAGTGGCGGGCGCGGTCGCCCCACTGGGTCCGAAGCCGCAGATCTCGACCCACGTCGAGACGCCAATGCCCAGGTACTTGCCGTTGTTGCGGCCCTCTGCCTGCGCCTGGCGCAGCGCATCGTAGTCGACCAGCTCCCTGGCGCGATCCAGCGTGCCCTGGTAGTTGCCCGAATCGTAGACAAGGCCGAAGTTGTTGGTGAACGGGAACTCCTCGGGACGGACGAAGTTCTTCTCGCGCAGGGTGGCGGGGTCCATGCCTAGCTCGTCGGCCAGTTTGTCGAGGATGCGCTCGACGTTGTGCGTCGCTTCTGGGCGGCCGGCACCCCGATACGGGTCGGTCGGCACCCGGTTGGTGAGCACGCCGATCGTGCGCGCGGCGATGCCGCCTGGCCACTTGTAGCAGCCACCCGCCAGCAGGCACGCAACCGCCTGGAAGGCGCCGAAGGTCCCCACATAAGCGCCCACGTCGAGGTACTGCTTGACCTTCATTGCCAGGAGCGTGCCGTCACGTCTGGCCGCCACCTCGACGTCGAAGACCTGTCCGCGGCCGTGGGTGGTTGTCTGGAGGCTCTCTGTGCGAGTCTCGATCCAGCGCACCGGTCGATTCAGCAACCGCGCAGCGGCTGGGACCAGGTAGTCCTCGGGGTAGGGGCTGATCTTGCTGCCGAAGCCGCCGCCGACGTCGTGGGAGATGACGCGGACCTTCGTCTCGGGCAGTCCCATCGCGCCGGAGACGAACAGGCGGATGAAGTGCGGGTTCTGCGTCGCCAGCCACATGGTGAGCTGATCTTCGAAGCGGTTGTATTCGGCGACCACACCCCGCGGCTCAATCGGTACAGGCGCCAGCCGTTGCTGCAGGATGCGTTCTTTGACGACGACCTCGGCTTGCGCGAAGGCGTCCTTGACGGAATCCTCGGCAGCGTAGGTCAGGTCCCAGGCGAGATTGTCGGACAACGTCGAATGCGTTTTCGGACTGCTCGGCTCGAGCGCGGCGACGATGTCGGTGACCGCGGGCAGAGGCGAGTAGTCGACCTCGACGGCAGCCGCCGCGTCGCTCGCCAGTTTGCGGCTCTCGGCGACCACCACGGCTACCGGCTCGCCCTGGAAGACGGTTTCGGACTCGGCGATGGGGAAGCGTTCGGGCACCGTGTGCTTTTCGGCGACGAAGGCGGGCGCGGCGGGATGAGTACCACTCAAAAGCTTCTTGAAGTCGGCCGCGGTCAGCACGGCGACGACGCCCGGCATGCCTCTGGCCGCGTCGGTATGGATGGCGTCGATGCGCGCGTGGGCGTGAGGACTGCGCACGATGCCCATCGTCAGCGTGCCGGGTCGAATCAGGTCTTCCACGTAACGACCGCCGCCCGTGATCAGGTGCGGGTCCTCGCGGCGATGGATGCGGGCGCCAATCATCTGGCTGATGGCCATAAGGCTGTGTGACCTCCCCTATGCCGTCGTGCCCGCGCCGACTGGCTGGGCGGTGGATGCTGCCGCGGTGCCGCTGGCGACCTGGACCGCGCGAACGATGTTGGCGTAGCCCGTGCAGCGACACAGGTTGCCCTCGAGGCCTTTGCGGATCTCGTCCTCGGTTGGACGCGGGTTGGCACGCAGCAGCGCGGTGGCCGTCATGAGGAAGCCGGGTGTGCAGAAGCCGCACTGCAGGCCGTGCTCGTTCCAGAACGCCTCCTGGAGCGGGGTCAGCTGACCGTCGACCGCCAGACCTTCGACGGTGGTCAGGCGGCGGCCGTCGGCCTGAACGGCGAACATCGTGCACGACTTGACGGGGCGGTCGTCGATAAGGATGGTGCACGCGCCGCACTGGCTCGTGTCGCAGCCGACGTGGGTGCCCGTCAAGCCCAGTTCTTCACGAAGGAAATAGACGAGCAAGTCCCGCGGCTCGACGTCGCGGGCGTAGGTCGTCCCGTTGACGCTCACGCTGACCGGCACGGTGTCAGCCATAGGCCCTCCCCATAGGTAGGTTGAAACGAACGGGCGGTCGGCAGTGGGCCGCCCAGGCGGTGAAGGATTTTGACGGTATCCCGCGGCTGGTGCAGGGTCAACGGCCAGTTCCTATTGGGGATCGTGACTCGCGACTTGCTCGTAGGCCGTGTGCAGCGCCGGAATCAGCAGGCCCCGCGTCGACTGGACCCCCACCCACACCAGCTGCCACGCGGCGGCCAACAGCGCCGCGCTCAGCGGGTTCGGCCCGGACCGCTCGATCACGACGAAGGCCAGCATCAGCGGCAGCGCCACCGGCGCGCTGCCCAGCACAAAGGTCCCGAGCAACTGCCAGAAGTGGCGACCGCCCAGCCGCCACGACGTCAGCGCCGCGCGCGTGCCGTCCAGCTCGCCGTGGACCGCCAGGTACGGCGCCAGGACTGTCCGCACGTGCTGGTGCAGGGCCACGACGGCGATCACGGTGACCCACACCGCCGTCGGCAAATCGGCGCCCAGCGGACTGCGCTCCCACAACATCACCAGCGCGCCGACGGGCACCCAGAACAGCACCGTGGTGTGGACGTTGGTCCACACGTAGCGCGGCACCCACGGCACGCCGCGTCGGGTGGCCTCGAGGACGCCGATGCGTTCTCCGCCGCATCCCGCGTCCACCGCACGCATCAGCACGACCGGCGCCACGATCATCGTGATCAGCGGCAGTGCCGAGATCAGGGTCGCCGACCACGGCGCGTCGTGCGGCCCGAACACCACCAGACACGCGGCCGCCAGGGACGGCAGCGAGTAGATCAGGATCAGTTTCAGGTAGAGATCGGGCTGCTGGCGCGTGATGCCCAGACCCTGTCGCAGGTTGTCCCAGGCCTCACTCAAGCCAGGCACATCTCAGTGATCTTAGTGGGCGGGCCCGCTGACCGCCCTACAATTGGGCGGACCGTGGCCCCTTCGCTGATGATGTCCGAACGAGCTCCGTATCCGGACGATCCGTTCGCGCTACTCGAGCACGGCAGCATGGAAGCCGTCGAGCTGATTCCGTGGGGCTCCAACTACACCTTCGCGGCCCTGCTGGTTGGCGACGACGGGTCGCGCTGCTACGGGGTGTACAAGCCACGCCGCGGCGAGGTGCCGCTCCGCGATTTCCCCAGCGGCACGCTCTACAAGCGCGAGGTGGCCGCGTACCGACTGGCACGCGCGCTCGGCTGGGACATGATTCCGCCGACAGTCATCCGCGAAGAAGGACCGCACGGTATCGGCAGCCTGCAGCTGTACGTCGAGCCGCGCGCGGGCGCCGGCGGTCAGTACGAGCGGCTGCGTGAAAGTCATCGCTGCGACCTGCAGCGAATGGCGATCTTCGACCTGCTGGCCAACAACGCCGATCGCAAGGGTGGCCACTGCTTACTCGACGTGCGTGACCACGTGTGGGGCATCGACCATGGGCTGACGTTTCACTACGTGCCCAAGTTGCGCACGGTGATCTGGGACTACTGTGGCGAGCGCTTTCCGCCCGAGCTGCTCTCAGGGCTGCACGCGGTGCGTGCCGACGCCGAGCGGATGGCCGCGCTGGAACACGCCGTGCGGCCGCTCATCGCCCAGCAAGAGTGGGATGCCCTCCTGCAGCGGTGGGACCGTCTGCTGGCCAATCCGTGCTTTCCCGACCTGGACCCGTACCGCAACGTGCCCTGGCCGCCGTTCTGAGACTTGCGTCTTACGTACGGGCGAGGGTGAACCACCGCGCGCCGCCGGTGGCCAGGCGCGCCAGGATGCCAAGTCGGTACTGGGCGTGCGCCTCGGGCGAGTTCAACTGCACCGAGGTCAGCCGCGGCAGGCGCACCGTACCGTCCAGCCGCGGCGCAGTGTCCGCGGGCTGCCGATCTGCCCATTGTTCGGCGCGCATCACCAGATAGGATCGGGCCAGGCGCGCGCCAGGTCGTTCAGCGTTTCGTCGGCGCGGCATCGAGCACGTACTTCGTAGCTGAAGTGTACTGGGCCACCGGTGAGCACGTGCTAGGGTTCGAGCATGGTTCCCGAGTTCGTCAACGAACCGCTTACGGATTTCTCGCAGGCTGCGCCGCGTCAGGCGATGCAGACCGCCCTGCGCACCGTCCAGGACGAATTCGCGCGCGACTGGCCGCTGCTGATCGGCGGTGCACACGTGACCTCGGGCGCCTGGATCGACAGCCTGAATCCGTGCCGCAAAGCGCAGGTCGTCGGCAGGGTTGCCCGCGCAGGCGAGTCCCAGGCCCAGGACGCCCTCGACGCCGCCTGGGCAGCCTTCCCCGACTGGTCGGGCTGGTCCCCAGTCGAGCGCGCTCGACTGCTGCTTAAGGTTGCCGCCCTGCTGCGCGCTCGCAAGCACCTCTTGAGCGCGACGATGGTCTACGAGGCGGGCAAAACCTGGCCCGAAGCCGACGCCGACACCGCCGAGGCGATCGACTTCCTCGAGTACTACGCGCGCGAGGCCGTGCGGCTCGGCGGCCCGCACCCGTTGCCACGCCTGGCCGGCGAAGACAACGAGCTCGTGTACCTGCCGCTGGGGGTCGGCGTCGTCATTCCGCCCTGGAACTTTCCGCTGGCGATCACGTGCGGCATGACTGCCGCCGCGCTGGTGACCGGCAATCCGGTGCTCCTGAAGCCGGCCAGCCTGACCCCCGTCGTCGCGGCGCGGATGGTCGAGCTGTTCCAGGAGGCGGGCACGCCGCCGGGCGTCCTCAACTTCCTGCCGGGTAGTGGGAGCGAGATTGGCGACTTCCTGGTGGCCCACCCCACGACCCGCTTCATTTCCTTCACGGGCTCGCGCGAAGTCGGCACGCACATCTCCGAGCTGGCGGCGCGGGTCCAGCCGGGCCAGCGCTGGTTGAAGCGGGTGGTGGCCGAAATGGGTGGCAAGGACGCCATCATCGTCGACGAGTCGGCGGACTTGGAGGCGGCCGCCACTGGCATCGCCACCTCGGCCTACGGCTACCAGGGCCAGAAGTGCTCGGCGGCGTCGCGGGCGATCGTGCTCGAGCCCGTCTACCAGGACGTGCTCGGGCGCGTAGCACGCCAGGCAGAGGCGCTGCGCATCGGGCCGGCCGACGATCCGGCGACGCAGATCGCCGCGGTGATCGATCAGTCGCAGTACGACAAGGTGCTGGCCTATGTCGAGGTCGGCCAGCGCGAAGGTCGGCTGGTCGTCGGCGGCGAGCCGCACGGCGACGAGGGCTGGTACATCCAGCCGACGGTCGTAGCTGACGTGCCGGCGGATGGGCGCATGGCGCAGGAAGAGATCTTCGGACCGCTGCTGTCCTTCGTCCGCGCACGGGATTACACGGATGCGCTGGCGATTGCCAACGGGACGCAGTACGGACTCACCGGTGGGGTGTACTCGCGCGATCGGCGGCACCTCGAGCAGGCGCGGGCCGAGTTTCAGGTGGGCAACCTGTACTTCAATCGCAAGATCACCGGGGCAATGGTCGGCGCGCAGCCGTTCGGCGGCTTCGACATGAGTGGGACCGATAGCAAGGCCGGCGGACCGGATTATTTGCTGTTGTTTACCCAGGCGAAGGTCGTCGTCGAACGTTTCTAATCGGTGGATCGTCACGGTCCAAAGACCCGAACGGGCTCGTATTGAGCACCTTCTGGCACCCGCTCAACGGGTAAACTGAGGTCGTGGCCAGGCGCGTCGCCGTGGTGCAGTTTCCTGGCACCAATTGCGAGCGTGAGACAGCGCGGGCTCTCTCGGCCAGCTTGGCTTTGCAGGCCGAGGTCATCTGGCACGCTGAGGCATTTCCTGAAGATCGCTACATGGCAGTTGTGCTGCCGGGCGGCTTTGCGTACGGGGACCATCTACGGGCCGGGGCCATCGCCCGCTTCTCGCCAGTAATGAGCGGCATCCAGCGCTTTGCGCGCGATGGAGGGCTGGTCCTGGGCATCTGTAACGGTTTCCAGGTCTTGCTGGAAGCCGGCTTGCTGCCCGGCGCGATGCTGCGCAACGCGTCGCTCGAGTTCCGCTCCGAGTGGGTCTACTGCCGCGTCGAGCGGACCGACACGCCCTTCACCCGCGCCTGTCACGTCGGCCAGGTGCTCAAGCTGCCGATTGCCCACGGCGAGGGGAACTACGTCTCGGTAGACGATCCGCGCGGGGTGGTCCTGCGCTACTGCGACCGCGATGGCAATCTCACGCCACAGGCCAATCCGAATGGCTCGCAGGCGGCCATCGCCGGCATCGCCAACGCGGCTGGCACTGTGTTCGGCCTGATGCCGCATCCGGAGCGAGCCGCCGACGCGCTGCTGGGCAGTACCGATGGCCTGTTCGTCTTCGAGTCGCTCGAGGTGGCGTTGCGGGAGCCTGCGCTCACGTGAGCGTGACTGCCGACCCTTCGGTCGAGCAGCGTCTGCGCGCGTTTGGACTCCTCCCCGCCGAATACGAGCTGATTGTGGGTCGCCTCGGCCGCGAGCCGAACCCGGTTGAGTTGGGGATCCTTGGGGCCATGTGGAGCGAGCACTGCAGTTACAAGCACTCGCGCAAACTGCTGCGGCAGTTGCCGACCACGGGCCGGCGCGTGGTGCAGGGCCCGGGCGAAAACGCCGGGGCCGTCGACATCGGCGACGGCCTCGCGGTGGTGCTCAAGATGGAGTCCCACAACCACCCGAGCGCCGTCGAGCCTTTCCAGGGATCGGCCACCGGCGTCGGCGGCATCCTCCGCGACATCTTCACCATGGGCGCCCGCCCCATCGCCATCCTGGATTCCCTGCGCTTCGGCGCCTTCGACGACGCCCGCACGCGGTTCCTGCTCAACGGCGTCATCGGCGGCGTGGGTCACTACGGGAATTGCTTCGGTACCCCGACCGTTGGTGGCGAGATCAGCTTCGACCAAGGCTACGCGGGTAATCCGATCGTCAACGCCATGTGCGTAGGGTTGGTGCCGACTGATCAGCTGATGCGAGCGCGGGCCAGCGGGCCTGGCAACGTCTTGCTGCTGGTCGGCGCGGACACGGGGCGGGACGGGCTACAGGGGGCGGCTTTTGCGTCGAACGAGGACCCCGAGGCGTCGCACCGCGGCGTCGTGCAGGTAGGCAATCCTTTCCTGGAGAAGCTGCTGCTCGAGGCGTGTCTGGACGTGCTGCAGACGGGCGACGTGCTGGCGATGCAGGACCTGGGCGCCGCCGGGCTCACCTCGTCGGCGATCGAGATGGCGGCGCGCGGCGGACTGGGCGTGGACCTCGACGTGGCGCGGGTGCCGCGGCGCGAGACGGGACTGAGTTCGTTCGAAGTGATGCTCTCGGAATCGCAGGAGCGCATGCTGCTGCTGGTGCGAGCCGGGCGCGAGGCGGCGATTCAGGCGCGCTTTGCGCGGTGGGAGCTGCACGCGGCGGTGATTGGCGAAGTGACGGCGGAGCCGAGGATTCGGGTGCGCGACGGGGCGGAGGTCGTGGCCGAGCTGCCGATCGCGCTGCTGACCGACGAAGTGCCCGCGTACGACCTCGAACCGCGGCCGCCGACGTCTCAACACGATGACGCTGCCATTAAGAAAGGCCCCACCAACGAAGGTCGCTGGGGATCGGATCTGCTGAGATTGCTGGCTAGTCCCAACCTGCGCAGCCGGCGCTTCGCGTTTCGCCAGTACGACTCCACCGTCCAGGGCAACACCGTCCTCGGACCCGGCCACGCCGCCGCCGTCGTGCGCGTCGAAGGCGCCACCCGTGGCCTGGCCCTCACCACCGACTGCAATCCGCGGTTGACCCGTCTCGACCCGCGCCGCGGCGCGCAGCAGGCCGTCGCCGAGGCCGCGCGCAACGTGGCCTGCGTCGGCGCAGAGCCGATCGCCGTCACCGACTGCCTGAACTTCGGGAACCCCGAGAAGCCGCTGGTCGCCTGGCAGCTGACCGAGGCCATCGCCGGCCTGGCCGAAGCGTGTCGCACCCTGGACGTGCCCATCGTGAGCGGCAACGTCAGCCTGTACAACGAGGCTGCCGGCCGGTCGATCCCGCCCACGCCGACCGTCGGCATGGTCGGCCTGCTCGAAGACGTCGGGTGCGTCGTACCGACCGCGTTCGTGCCTGGTCTCACCGTGCTGGTCCTCGGCGAAGGCCCGTCCGATCTCGGCGCCAGCGAGTTTCTGCCCGACGACCAGCGTTTCCCACGTTTCGATCTGGATGCGGAGCGGCGTCTGGTGACGCTGCTGCGCGAGCTTGCCAGCCAGCGGCTGGTGCATTCGGCTCAGGACGTCGCCGACGGCGGCCTGGCAGTCGCACTCGCGGAATGCGCGCTGCTCGGCGAGTGTGGCGCGATACTCCACCTGGAGGGACCGTCGATGGAGGTGATGCTCTTTTCGGAAGATCAGGGCCGGGCCGTGGTGACGTGTGAGGCGTCATCGGTCGAGGCCGTGGTCGCGCTTGCTGAGAACCAGCAGATCCCGGCGCGGGTCATCGGGCGCACCGGCGGCGACCACCTCCATGTCGAAGCGGGCCTGGACCTGACGCTGACAGAGCTACGCCGCGCGTGGGAACCCACCGAATGACCGACCGGCCCCAGGAAGCCTGCGGCGTCGTCGCCATCGCCAGCCGGAGCGCTGAGCCGGCCCGGATGGCGTTTTTCGGTCTGTACGCGCTGCAGCATCGCGGCCAGGAGAGTGCCGGCATCTGCACCGCCGATGGTGACAGTCTTCGTAATCTGACCGGCATGGGCCTGGTCAGCCAGGTCTTCCACGAACGCGACCTGGCCAAACTCGGTGGCCACCTGGCGATCGGCCACACGCGCTACTCGACTACCGGCGGCAGCCGCCCCGAAAATGCCCAGCCACTGGTCGTCAGCTGCGACCTGGGCAGCCTGGCCCTCGCGCACAACGGCAACCTGGTTAACGTCGACGAGATCCGCGCCGAGGTGCTGCGCCTTGGCGTTCGGCC
>JAFAWJ010000667.1 GCA_019242065.1 Chloroflexota bacterium | reverse complement strand
CGCGACGGACTCCTCGTTGCCTGGCACCGGGCTCGCGCTGAAGATCACCGTGTCATTCGGCTGTATCTTGACCAGCGGATGGTCGCCCCGAGCGATGCGGCTGAGCACACTGGTCGGCTCGCCTTGACTGCCGGTCGACAGAAGCACCACCTGTTCCGGCGCCAGCTCGTTGATCTCGCGCAGCTCCAGGAGGCTGCCTTCGGGAATGTCCATGAAGCCCAGCTCGCGCGCCACGCGAAGGTTTTCTTCCATGCTGCGACCGACGACGGCGGTCTTGCGGCCGAGCTTGTGCGCCGAGCGAACGACCTCACGCAGGCGGCCGATATTGGACGCGAACGTGGTGACGAGCACGCGGCCAGGCGCTTTGCCAATGAGCTGCTCGAGGGCATCGCGGACGCCTGATTCTGATGGGGTCCAGCCACCTTGCTCGACCCGCACGCAGTCGCTGAGGAGTACCAGCACGCCCTCATCACCCAGGTGACGAAGTCGATCGTTGTCCGTGGTGCGGCCTTCGACGGGCGTCGGGTCGAACTTGAAGTCGCCGGTGTGAAATACCGTGCCGGCGGGCGTGCGGATGATCAAGCCGACGGCATCCGGAATGCTGTGATTAACCGCGACCGGTTCGACCTCGAAGGGTCCCAGCTCGGCACGTTGACCTTCGCGGATGGCGTACTGGATGACTCGACCGAGCATGCCGTGCTCCTTCAGCTTGACGGAAATCAGGCCAAGCGTCAGTGGCGTGCCGTAGATCGGGATGGGGTCGTGCGGGTCGAGCTGCATGATGAGGTACGGCAGCCCGCCGATGTGGTCCTCGTGCCCGTGGGTGAAGACGATGCCGACGAGATCGTCGAGACGCTCAGCCACATAGCCGTAGTCACACACGACGAGATCGACGCCGTGGAGCTCGGTCTCCGGGAATTTGACGCCTGCATCGACCAGGATGAGGTCGTCGCCGAACCCGATCAGGGTCGAATTCTTGCCCACTTCGCCGACGCCGCCGAGCGGGCTGACCCGAATTCGTGTGAGGGGATCTGTCGCCATGTGCGTGTACAGCAGATTGTAGGCGCGTCGATGCCTCTCGCCCGATTGGCACGTTTGATCGTCTGCGTCTCGCCTGCACTGGCTGCCTGGATCGCGATCGGCCCCGTGCCACCCCTTTTGAGTCCGCAGCTGCAGGGCTGTGTCGTCACCACCGTGTCCGCGTGATCTTGGCCGGACATGTCGCTCTCCTCGGGTTCACGTGGGCCGCTCGGCCGCGGGCAGCCAGGTCGTCAGAGGCATCACTCGCGCTTCCGCCGCCGCCTGGCGGCTATGATTGCGCCATGCGGTGCCCCGTGTGCCGATCCCCTGATACGCGCGTTCTCGACAAACGCGACTCCGCCGACGCCTCGACCACACGTCGGCGTCGGCAATGCGGCACGTGCCTGCACCGCTTCACGACCTACGAACGCCCCGACACGGCGACCCTGATGGTCGTCAAGAGCGATCACCGCCGCCAGGAGTGGAACCCCGACAAGCTGCGCCGCAGTCTGCAGGTGGCCTGCACCAAGCGACCGATCAGCGCCGAGACCATCGAGCGCACGGTCGAGCAGATCGAAGCCGAGCTGCGCAGTCGAGACACGACTGAAGTGCCGAGCTCCGTGGTCGGTGACCTGGTGATGGAGAAGCTTCGCCAGCTCGACCAGGTGGCCTATATCCGCTTTGCGTCGGTGTACCGCGCGTTCGCGGATATTTCGTCGTTTGAGGACGAGGTACGTCGCCTGATCGAGCGCGCCAGCCTCAACGGCTCGGCGGGCACCCCATCACCAGGGGTCATGGCGACCGCGCGTGATTCCGCGCTCAACGCATGGGTCCCCGAAGCGGCTCCGTCTGGCACTGCAGCGTCAGCGGCGATGCTTGCTCCGAGATCGGGCTCAGGCTCAGCTCGCACCTCCGCCGGCTCCTCGAGCAGCAGCGGCCGGCGGAGCCACTCGGTGTCCGGGGCATCCGGCGCCGCATCCGGGCAGCGCGCAGCGCAGGAGCAGGCAGCTGGAAAAGACCCGTCAGTTGCGGGATCCAGAGGCGCGGCCCGGCGCACGAACAACAACACCGCTCAGCCGCCAGACCCGTCAGCAACCACCAACATACCGCCAGGCGCGGCGGGCATGCGGTGATTCTGTCCGACAAGTCCATCAACGAAGCCATCGCCAGCGGCCGACTCGAAATCGATCCTTTCGATCCCAGGTTGGTGCAACCGTCGAGCATCGACGTGCGCCTCGATCACAAATTTCTCATCTTTCGGAATACGAAGCGGGCCTATATCGACGTCAAGCAGCCCGCTGAGGATTTGATGGAGATGATCGAGGTCGGCCCCGACGAGCCGATGTTCCTGCATCCCCACGAGTTCGTGCTTGGCAGCACCGTCGAGCGTGTGCGCATGCCGGACGACCTGGTTGCCCGACTGGAAGGCCGCAGTTCTCTGGGTCGACTGGGTGTGGTCATCCACAGCACGGCGGGGTTCATCGACCCCGCATTTGAGGGCCATGTCACGCTCGAAATCAGCAACCTGGCTAACCTTCCAATTGCGCTCTATGCCGGCATGCGCATCGGTCAGCTGTCGTTCTCGGCGATGACCACACCCGCTGAGCGTCCGTATGGGGCTGCGCGCGGCAGCAAGTACAGCGGCCAGAATGTGCCGACCGCCAGCCGCCTGTACCTGGACTTTCTCCAACAGCAGCACGGCTGAGAGTCGCGGCAGTCGGGATCAAGCAGCAGCAACGTGACAACACCAGTTGCGATCGGCCTCGCGGCGTTGGTCGTGATCATCGGTTTGTTGATAACCGTGTGGGTCTTTGTGCCCGCGTTCCAGGGTCGAGAAGCCGCCGCGCGTCTGGTTGGTTCACATCGACTGGAGTTGGGCGCGTGGCTCAGCGTGATCGTTATGAACGGGTTGATCACCATTCCGCTCACACTGAGTGGAGCCTTGAAGATCGAGCAGGGTCTCACGGTGGGCACGTTTGTCATCGCTGCACTGGCGACCGATCTGCCCATGCTCATCTTTGTCTACGGTCGGCTGATCTGGCCGGGTGTCCTGACCTGGACCGATCTTGGGCTCAAGCCGTTGCCGCTGGAGTACACGCTGCGCATGGGTATCGCGGCCGGCCTGGGCGGACTGGTGGTGATCGACATCGTGGGCACGCTGCTGACGCAGGTTGGCCTGCGGCCGAATCAGCTCGAAGAGTTCGATTTCGTTCTCAATGAGGGTCCGGTCGCGTTTGTGGTCCTGCTCGTGGCCGCTGCCGTCGTCGCGCCATTTTTCGAGGAGTTGTTCTTCCGCGGCTTTCTGTTCGGGGTGTATCGCAGGCGGCAGCCGGTGTGGTTGGCGTACCTGGTCTCGAGCGTGCTGTTCACAATTCTGCACCTGGAGCCGAACCGGATGAATCTGAACCAGATGGCCGGGCTGAGTGTGGGGATCTTCATGCTGGCGTTGCTGCTTGCGTGGCTGTACCAGCACACGGGCAGCCTGTACCCCGGCATGCTGGCGCACGCGATCAACAATGCCACGGGACTGATTCTGTTCTACGCGTTCGGCGTGCGCTGATCGAGTTCCGCTGCTCCTGCCGGTGCGGCCAGTGGCTGCTAATGACCAATCCGCGGCGGACCGCCCGGACTCCCATGACTTTCGCCAAACAATGCCCGTGGACCCGTTCGACGATCACCAGCCACGTGGGAATATTTGTCGGATGCGCCTAGCGCGCCTCGTGATCGGACTCAGGCTGGTTGAGAAAAATAGTCCGTCAGCTACCCCGATTGCCGAGCACCCGTGGACTCAAGAACAGACCAGTACCGACCACCGCCACCAGCAACGTCTGCACCGCCACGCTGGTTGCCATGCGGATGGTCGCCGCGTACCAGAATGGCTCTGGAAAGAGCATGATCAGATAGTCGCGCGTCGGATCGAGGAGCCACAGATCGTTGCGGAACGCGATTTGATGAAACCGCGTCCACAGCGCGTCGAAGTCGATCGCTGACGCCACGGCGACGAGCACGATCAGCCCGACCATCAGCAGTGTGCTGAGCAGCATGTCACGGCCCAGGTTCACCACGCCGCGGTCCAGGACCACCGCCACCAGGAGCCGCACGACGACCACAGCCGCCGCGACCAACTGCATGCGCAGGAAAAACTGAATGAGCGCCTGAACGTCTTCCATGTGCGCGACTTCGCGGTCGTTGAAGAGCAAGCGTGCTTGACCGAAGGCAGTGACCTGCATCTGGATCTGCCCGGGCGGAGCTTGGAAGTATGCAACGAACGCGTCCGCGATGCGTTGGAGCTGCGGGTCGTCGAGTCCGGTCGTCGCGGCCACGTCGTAATCGCGAAAGCCGCCAAGGATGAAGTCACGATCGGTGACCAGCCCGCGCAGGCTGGTGCCGATGATCAGCAGCGGCAGCAGCAGGATGAAGGCGACGCTCACCACGCCCCGGACCCAATCGAGCAGGTCCGGCCCGGCGTTCACGCGCGGGGCGACAGCTGTGGCTTGGGTTCCGGCAGTGGGACTGGTTCGCATGACGCGTCCGAAGAATAGTGCCTGGCGATGACTCGCAGGCCAAGGGCATCGTCCAGCCGTGGGAGCACGAGCCAGCCGCTGGCAAGGCCAAAGAGCAGACCCGTGACGACTCGGAGCTGCCAGGTGCTCTCGCGCCAGCCAAAGAGCTGGGTAAAGCCGTCGAGTGCCATGGGCAGGATCAGAATGCCGTAGACGAGGAAGCTGGCCGGGCGCATGTCTCGACGCCGGGCGTAGTAGAGCCCAACCGCCAGCAGCGCAAGGTAGATGGCCAGGTCGCGTTCGCAGAACGCCATCTTCCAGCCCAGGTCAGCGCTACCGATGAAGCTGAACGGCTCCGTCCCAAGATTGGCCAGCTGTTGCTGGGAGTAGACCGTGAGCGGCAGTTGATTAGGGGCGAACAGGAAAAAGCTGCGGAAGGCCCACTGATGGCAGGCGAAGTGGTAAGCCGCGTACAGAGGGTCCGAGGCGGAGCGCCAGCCCAGCGCGGCCAGGATGGGGGCGGCCAGCGCGCCTGCGATAAAGACGGCCAGCGCAATGTTGACGGTGGCCAGCCAGTGACGAAAAGGGGACCGACTGGCGAGCGTCGGTTGGGCCGGCGCCGCACAGTCAGGTTCGCTGCTCACCGGCTCGATGAGCGAGCGCGTGAGTTGGGCGAGTTGCAAGCGACCGGCGGGCCGACCGCCTGCGCTGCGCCAGGATTCCGAGGCAATCGGCGCCGTGGCCTCACCTGCGCCGTTATCGCCCACGCGCGTGACTCCAGGGAAGAAAGCGCTTCAATCCGCCTCCGCCGGCAGTCTCGGTGGTATCGGCTTGCGATGCGGATGGACGTCCTGGGACGCCGTCGGAATGGTGGCGGTCGGCTTCTGTGCGCGTTGAGCCCGTCGACCCGCTCGAGGTATGCAGTGCGTCGGCACCGATCTGTGCTGCCGCAGCCTCGCGCAGAGCGTGCTCGATCGCTTGCCGACTCAGCGGTGCGGCGTACTCTCGTCCGCCGACGCCGAGCACGGG
>JAFAWJ010000458.1 GCA_019242065.1 Chloroflexota bacterium | reverse complement strand
GCGAGGCTGGCACTGGCGACGTGGTCGAAGCCGTCCGCCACATCCGCGCAATCACCTCGAAGATTCGTCAACTCGGAACGCTCGGCGACGAGGAGCTCATGCACACCGCCAAGGAACTGGGCGCACCCTACGAGCTGGTGCGCCAGGTCGCGCGCGACGGTCGGCTGCCGGTGGTGCTGTTCACGGCGGGTGGCATCGCCACGCCGGCGGACGCCGCGCTGATGATGCAGCTGGGCTCCGAGGGCGTGTTTGTCGGCTCAGGCATCTTCAAGAGTGGCGATCCGGCGCGTCGCGCCGCGGCGATCGTCAAGGCCACCACCCATTATCAGGATGCCTCGATCCTGGTCGAGGTCTCACGTGGTCTGGGTGAGCCAATGGTCGGCATCTCGGCACGCAGCCTTCCCGAAACCAGCCAGCTTGCTACCCGCGGTTGGTGACTCCCGTCGTCATCGGCGTCCTCGCCGTGCAGGGCGACTTCGCCGAGCACGCGGCCATGCTGCGTCGCGCTGATCCGGACATCATCGTCCGCGAGGTACGAACTCCGGCTGACCTGCGTGACCTCGACGGGCTGATCGTGCCCGGCGGCGAGAGCACCACCATCGGCAAGCTGCTCGTGGCGTACGACCTCGAGCAGCCCATTCGACGTGCTGCTGAGGCCGGCCTACCGGTCTGGGGCACCTGCGCGGGCATGATCCTGCTGGCGCGCGACATTGTCGGCGGCGAGCCTGACGGCAGGATCGGCTTGATGGACCTCACCGTGCAGCGCAATGCCTTCGGCCGCCAGGTCGACAGCTTCGAGGTAGATCTGACGGTCGCGGGTCTCGATCGACCGATCCACGCCGTTTTCATTCGGGCACCTCTGGTGAAGCGGGTCGGGCCGGACGCTACAGCACTTGCGGTTCTCGACGACGGCCGGGTGGTCGCCGCGCGTCAGGGCAACCTGCTCGCGACCGCATTCCACCCGGAGCTGACCCCGGACCCGCGTTTGCATGGGCAATTCATCGAGTTGTGCCGCGCGGCTCGCGAATCGGCAGATCGTGACGGAGTCGCACCCGCGCCGTAGATCCGGCATCACAATTGACAAACCAGCTGCCCTGGGGTCCCCTCTGTAGCACACACATGTTGCTGGCCATTGACATCGGCAACACCAACGTCAAACTCGGGGCTTTCGTCGGCGAGGAGCTGGTCGCGACCTGGCGGCTGGAGACGGACTCAGTGCGGATGCCCGACGAGTACGCGGTGCTGCTGGACTGGCTGCTCCACCGCCGCGGACTGAGCTTCAACGACCTGGACGGCGTCAGCCTGTCGAGCACCGTTCCGGCGATGGTGCCGATATTCCGCGAATTGGCCACCAACTATTTCCGCAAGGACTGCCAGTTCATCGAAGTCAAAGCCACCGGCAACACCGGAGTTACCGTCGCCATCGACAATCCTGCTGAGATGGGCCCTGATCGAGTGGTCGACGCGCTGGCGGCTATCAAGCTCCACCGGGTGCCGGCCGTCATCGTCGACTTCGGCACCGCGACGACCTTCGATGCGGTCGATCGCGATGGTCGACTGCTGGGCATGGCGCTGGCGCCCGGACTGCGCACCGCGATGGACGGTCTGTTTCAGCGCGCGGCGAGACTGTCACGCGTCGAATTGGAGCCACCACGGGAAGTCATCGGGCGCAATACGGTGGCCGCTCTTCGGTCCGGCTGGGTTTACGGGTACGTGGGTCTGGTCGAGGGTCTGGTCAATCGCATGAAGGTCCAACTCGGAGGCGACACGCTCGTCATCGCTACAGGCGGTCTGGCCGATTATGTGCTCTCCGAAACGAACGTCGTAGATGTCCACGACCCGACACTCACCCTTAAAGGGTTGCGGCTGTATTTCGAACGCAACCAGGAGTGCCGCAACACATGACCGGCGTGCGTGTCCTCTCGGGGAAGCGCATCGCACTCGGCGTGACTGGCAGTATTGCTGCATATAAAGGCGTTGCGCTGGCCAGCGCGTTACATCAGGCTGGCGCGATCGTGGATGTGGCGATGACGCCCGACGCGCAGCGCTTCGTGCAGCCACTGTCGTTTCAGGCGATCACCCATCGGCCGGTATTCGACGATCTGTGGGCGTCCGGGATGGAAACCGACATCGCGCACGTCACCCTTGGGCGTGAGAGCGACCTGATCGTCGTGGCGCCGGCGACCGCCAACATGCTAGCCAAGCTGGCGCACGGGCTTGCCGACGATCCGGTGTCGGTCACAGTGCTGGCCGCGCGCTGTCCGGTGCTCGTGGCTCCCGCGATGGACGCCGGGATGTATACGCAGGCCGCAACGACGACCAATGTTGCCACCCTCCGCGAGCGGGGGGTCGTGATCGTCGAGCCGGAAGAAGGACACCTCGCCAGTGGCCTGACGGGGCTGGGTCGTCTGGCGGATCCCGAGACGATTGTCGACCGTATCCGCGCGGCGCTCGGCGGCGCTGGTGATCTCGCCGGCAGGCGGGTCATGGTGACGGCGGGTGGCACCCAGGAAGCCATTGATCCGGTGCGCTACATCACCAACCATTCCTCTGGCAAGATGGGCTACGCGATTGCCGAAGCCGCCCGCGATCGCGGCGCGAGTGTGGTGCTGGTCACGACGCCGACGGCACTACGAATTCCGGGCGGAGTGGAGTGTGTCGCGGTGCGGACCGCGGAGGAAATGCTGGAGGCCATCACATCTGAGTACGCCCGGTTAGATGCTCTGATCATGAGCGCCGCCGTCGCCGACTTTCGAGTGGAATCGGAGGCGAGGCACAAGATCAAGCGTGGTGAAACCGCGCTGGAATTGCGACTGGTTCCAAATCCGGATCTGCTGGCAACGACGGCACAGCTCGGGACAGGATCGCGGCCGGTACGGGTGGGTTTTGCCGCCGAAACCCAGGAATTGCTCGAGCATGCCAGGGAGAAGCTGGCGCGCAAGGGTCTCGATTTGATCGTGGCAAATGATGTAAGCGGCGACGTCTTCGGCTCTGATGCGAATGAAGTGACGTTGCTGTGGACCGACGGACGTCACTCGGCGTTGCCGCGGATGCCAAAGACGCAGGTCGCCGAAGAAGTGCTGGACGCCGTCAGCGGTTTGCTTGGGCGCGCTTGAGCTCGAACAACGTCGCGGTCGGAAAACGCTGGACCTCGGTGGCGTTGGGCCAACCATCCACGTCTGGCGCCTGACCGGGTGGCGCAACGACCCACAGGTTCTGTGCTTCGTCGGCGCCGCGCACCAGGACGATAATTGGCAGGCCGAAGCGCGGGAAGTAGTACTGCAGCTCGGGCAGCGACGCGGGCAGCTCAGTCATGACCGCGTCGTCGGGCGCGAGGCGCGGCGCGAGGGTTCGAGCGACCCCTTCAGCATCGGGGAACACGCCAGTCTCGGTCGATGCGAGGATTGCGCCGCTGGTCAGGGTCGTAAAGGTCAGCACGCCGCCGAAGATCAGCCCGAGCAGACGGCCATCGACGAACCGCGCGAGGCCGGCGCTGGCGATGACCAGGTAGAGAGGCAACAGAAAAAGCCACACCCGCTCGAACGGGGCGACGCGCTGGAGCAGCACCACGAGCAAGCAGACCGCCACCGCCAGAAGGCCAAGTGGCAGTTGTCGGTGGCGCAGTTCGTCGACGGTTGTGACCAGGAAGCCGAACACGAGCAGCGCCGCGAGCGGCCACGGCACATCGCGGTTCCAGAACCCCCAGGTAGAGATCAGCGAGCGGGCGAGCTCGGCGGGTAGATCGCCAACCGGCAGCGGGACGACGAAACGGTTGGCCGCGAGGTTGTCTGGGCCCGAGATGATGAGGGGCGGCAGGTAGAGCAGCACGCTCAGGAGGCCGAGCACAAGCCCACTGGCCACCAGGTGGCGAAGGGAAATCTGCCGTGAGATGAGTAACCAGGCGCCGGCGATGACGGCCCCGTACAGCATGGTCGGCACCGCATACGCCCCGATCGCCGCGACAACGGCTGCCAGCAGCAGTGCCGACAGGCTGGCGCGCCGCGCGGCGATCACCGTCAGCGCCAGCATGAGTACGAAGCACAGCGCCTGGAGGGTGTAGCCGCGGGCATTGGTGGAGTACTCGATGACGTACGACGAGACGGCCACCAGGACCGCGGCCAGGATCGCGGCGCCCTCTCCGTAGAGCAAGCGTGCGAGCCAATAGCTGGCCGGCACCAGCAACACCCCGGCCACGAGGGCCGGCAGCCGCAGGAGCCACGGCTGGTTTCCACCCATGACAAAGACCAGGTGCATCAACAACGTGTTGAGCAGATGATTGTTGGGATCCGGATAGAAGCTCAGGCCGTAGTAGAGGGGACGAGAGGCGAATTCGTTGAAGGTCAGCGCCTCGTCGTAGCGCATCGGCTGGCCGATGAACTGCAGGCGCAGGACCAGGGCCAGGAGTGTCGGCAGGGCCGCAAGCAACACAGTTCTGCGACCTGGACGCGGGACGGCCGAGATATCCGTGAGCGCAGACTCGACGAGTTCTTCGCACGCGAGGCGCGTCACCGCCAGACCCGCGACGAGGATCAGGACGAGGCCGGCCGCGGTGCGCAGGCGCTGATCGAGGTAGGTCGTGAGGTCCTGGGTGTACGCGCCAGCGCGCGCTTCGCCGGAGGCATGCAGCAGCCGGGCGGCGAGCGTTGCGCTGGGCACCAGCGACAGCGCCAGGAGCGCCAACCCCAGCAGCGCGCCGAGTACGAGCACCGTCAACACCAGGCGATGGGTCACGCCAGACGTGCGCCGCGGCAGCGGCGTGCTGGCCGTCGGCGGCGCGGTGATGGTCACGCCGATGTGCAGTGCGTCACGCTGGCATCCAGGCCAGACGTGGGCACGATCGAGACCAGGAAACCGCCACGTTGCGATGAGGCATAGACCACCAGGTAGTCGCTCTCACGCGTCGGCGATCCGCTGAGATGCAGCTGCACGTCGGCCGTGGCACCAGGTCGGACCAGACCGGCTGGTAAGGGCAACGCCAACGTCTGCATCCCGTGGCCAAAGGCACAACTCCAGCTCAGCGGCGTGCCGTTCACGTCGCCTGCCAGCCCGAACTGTGGCTGCGCTCCGGTGAACGTGGGCTGCGCCAGCACCGTGAGGGTTGCCCCATTGTCGACTCCGGCTGGCACCGTAAGCTGCGTCGACAGCAGCTGGTCGGTCGCGAAAAAGGCTTGCAGGTCGTCGTACACCGGTGGGTTGCGCTGCGGGAGCGCGGCCAGCTCCAGAACGGCGACGAGACCAAGGGTCACCAGGAACGCCACGCGCGGTCCGCCGAGCACGCGCGCCGCGGCCCAGGCGCCCGCACTGAGCAAGACCGACATGACCATCGCCGAGCGATCGCCGACACCGGCGCCGCCCAGGATCAGATGCACAGCCAGGCCGATGACCAGCACGGCCAGCGCGCCGAGGGTCCAGCCGACGGTGTGGTTGTCTGCCGCCTGGATACGCGCGCGCGAAGCTACCGCGACCACAGGTACGACCAGTGCGTCGGCTGGAACAGAAGCAGCTCCATCGGGCGAGTGGCCCCCACCACATCCAGGTTCGACAGCACGAGCGCCGGGACCACCAGCAGGATCGCGACGCCGACCGCCAGCCAGTGTGGCCCGCCAACGCGCCGCCCGATGCGCACGGCACCCGCGGCGGCCAGGATGTAGATCGCTGGAAAGCCGTAGGCGTACCAGCGCGGAATGTGCGGCCAGGTGGACAGCATGAACAGCGCTGGCGCAAAGCCGGCTACCGCTACGGCGACGAACCAGGCGGCCTCTGGCGCACGACGCCGACACCACAGCTCGCCGAGGGCCAGCACCACCGGCCAGAACAGAAACACCGCGCCAATGTTCAGCGCGCCATGCGCCGCCAGGAAGAGATACGCCTTGATTTTGGCAAGCCCCTGGCCGCTGCGTGCCGCGTCAAACCAGGCGGCCAGCGCCTCGAGTGGATGGGTCTCATTGTGCGAGTACGACGCCAGCTGGGCGGCCTGCCAGTACACACTCCAAGTCAGCCGTGGCACGGCCATGGCCAGCAGCACCAGAACTAGCGTGCGTAACGGGGTGCGTCGCAGCACACCGTAGACGACCACGAACGCCGGCAGCATATACAGGTCGTAAAACAGAAACCCGAGGCCGCTCACCAGTCCGCACGCCAGGGCCGTCGTGTACGGCGTGTCGCGTTCGAACAGGCGAGCGCGTTCGTAGAGCAACAGGCTCAGCACGAACAGGCTGTACGAGGCGACGTAGGGTAGCGCCTGGCCCGCGAGCGCCTCGAAGGCGGGTGCCGTGGCGACCAGCAGCGCCGCCAGCAGGGCGCTAGCGCGATCGCGCACGAAGCGCAACGCGAGGAGATAGGTCGCCAGGGCGGCCGCCACCCAGAAAAGTACGTTGATCAGGACGAAGCTGGCGTACGCGCCGAATACGGGCGCCAGGATGGAACCGACCAGGCTGTACCCGGCGAAGCGCACGTAGACGTTGTCCTCGGGTGGCACGGGCACCGCCGGCTCGTCGCGGAAAAACCCTGCCAGCGAGTCGAACTGGACGCTGTCCTTGTTCACCGGCACACCGTCGATAACGCCTGTCCAGCCGAGTGGCGTGTCCCAGAAGTAGCCGAGGCTGAACGCTGGCAGCGTGTAGCGCGTATCAGGCGAATTGGCGCCCAGGCGCAGACCGGTCTCGAGCGAGCACACCAACAGGGCGATGGCCGCCACCAGCCAGATTCCGCGCCCGCGGCCCCGGACCGCTGCCGTCGCGTTCATAACCACCCCGAGGGTAATGCCTCAGGCGTCACGCGAAGCGTCACGTCGGACGCCAAAACCGTCACGCGACACCGCAATTTCATCCGAAT
>JAFAWJ010000455.1 GCA_019242065.1 Chloroflexota bacterium | reverse complement strand
GGCCGGGTCGTCGGCAATCCGAATGCAGTAGTACGCCGTCTCGCGCAGGCAGCCGGTCTGCGTCGCCTGGTCCCACCCGTCGCGCGCGGCGCGCTGAAGGCAATCGACGTCGGCGCAGTCGTAGGCTTTGACGTTGCGCGCCGGGATCAGTGCGGCCACCAGCAGGACGCCGGCCGCCAGCGGGACGGCGGCGCGACCGATGCGCACCAGGTCGCCGAAGACGGCCGCCATCACGATCAGCACGATCCCCACGCCCAGCACGATCATCCGCGTGCCGAGGAGCTGGACGAGCACGAACCCGGTGGCAAACGTGCCGAGGATGCTCCCCAGCGTCGAGAGGGCGTACACCTTGCCGACCAGGCCGCCGCTATGGGCCAGATCCCGCAGGGTGAGCTTGATCACGACGGGCGAGACCATTCCCAGCACCAGGCTGGGTGGGAAAAAGATCAGCGTGGTGATCGTGACGATGCGCAGGATGAGCAGTGCGGCGCGATCCAGCGGCAACACGCCGCCGAGGTGATTGTTAGGGTCGACGAGCTGGCCGGTCGGAATCGACGTGGCGATGTTGATCAGCGGCAGGATGGCCAGGCTGGCGAGGCCGCCGGCCACGAGCAGGATGCCCAGGGTGCGTCGGCGCGGCCAGCGGTCGGCAATGCGGCCGCCGAGGTAATTGCCGAGCGAGATGCCCGCCAGCACCACGCCGATGATGCTGGTCCAGGTGTAGAGCGAGACGCCGATGAACGGGGCCAGGATGCGGGCGGCGACCAGCTCCAGGATCAGGGTGCAGCAGCTGGCAACGAAGACGACGAGATACGCGGCCGGTCTCGTCATCACTGGGAGATCAGTGCTCGTGCAGCTCGACCAGGTACTGGCGCCACAGGCTGACGGCCACGCCGGTGGCGGCGATGCCGAGGGCGATCAGGACCAGACCGACCCACACCGGCGCGAAATTGGCGGTCCCCATGCTGGCCACGATGGTCGTGGCCAGGCCCACGTTGATCAAGGCCAGGGCGATGATCGTTGCCCAGGTGGCTGGGCCTCGGTGTCTTATTTCTTCTTCTTTTTGGATTTCTTCGACGGCGTGAGCGAGTCGGACATGGTCACCGACACGGGCTCGTCCCAGTCGACCTCGGGGAAGAGGTTTTCGACACCCTCGGCGAAACGCTCGGAGTCGACGATCGTCAGCACGTACTGCGGATCCTCGGCCAGCGGATCAGGCGGAAACTTCAGCTCGGCCCAGCCGTCGTCGATGCCGCGGATCATCAGCCGCGTCACCATGTTCCGAAAGATGTCGTAGTTGGTGTACCGCGGCGACACGCCGGTATACAGGCGCTCGCCCTGGCCGTTGGCGGTCCACAGTCGTTCGACCAGGTACGGCACGTTGGGTTTGACCAGATCGGCACGCCAGCGGCGCGGCTCCCACCAGCGCGACAGCAACTGATCGAGCTGAGCCACTTTGTTGAGCTTCTGCCCGCACGACGTGCAGGAGGTGATCTCGCCCGCGTGCTCGACCGTGACCGTGGCGGCGCAATTTGGGCAGGTGAAGTCGATCTGAGACGCGGCATGCGTTTTTGTTTTCGTTTTTGTAGCCATGTTTCCCCGGGGTCCGAAGCGTACTACACGTCGTCGTAGCGATACAGGTTGTAGCGATCCATCAAATTGATCAGGCTGCTGGCGTAATTTGGCGCAGTCGCGTATCCAGCGCGCGCAATCGCCGCCGCAAACTTGCGAGCGTCATCCTTGACCGCCATTGCGCCCGCGTAGCGGGGATTTTCCACAAAGAACAGCCCGTGATCGACAAATGACTCGGCCGCCGAGTTGTAGGCACGAAACGCCTGGTTTTCGACCACGTTCCGTCCGCCGATGACCTCCCACACGTTGTACGACACGGACCCGGCCGTGCCGCCCTGGGTCCCCGCCTTGATCCCAAAGTAGTTGTGATCCTCGGCGGCCAGACGGCTCGAGCCCCAGTAGCTTTCGAGGATCGCCTGGGCGAGGGTCACGCTGGCCGGAACACCTGTCTGGTCCGCGGAGCGGACGGCGTAGGGAGCCACGGACGCAATGAACTGCTCCTGCGGCGTGTTGCCCAGCACCGGCAGCGTATGACCGTCGACGGTCGTGCCGGACTGGTCGTCGCTGCCGTCATCGCTCGGCGGCGGGGTGTCGCTGGGTAGCGGACGATAGCCACCTGGCACCGCCAGCTTCTGGCCGACGACGATGACGTACGGGTCGGACAGCTTGTTGGCCGAGACCACGTCCTGGACGAGCGCGTCGTAGCCGTTGGCGACGCTGGCCACCGTATCGCCGGGACGCACCTCGTGGATCAAGCCGCTGAACGGCAGGATGCGCAACTGCTGACCGACCTGCAGCGTGTCGGGATCGGTGAGGTCGTTCTCCCAGATGACCGTCTCGTTGCTGACGCCGAACTGCTGGGCGATGGTGCGCACCGAATCGCCCTCTTCGACCGAGTAGGTCCGGATATTGATCTGGACGTCGGGCGCGCTCGGGGTGGCAGCGTTGCCCTGATTGGCATCCGCGGCTGCACTTGCCGACAACGCCAGGTCGTCCTGACGGTCGGGCTCGACGGCGACGCTCGGCAGCACGGGCAACGGCGCCACCGAATGCCCGACGTCAAGGCGTCGTCCGACCTTCTGGATCTGCCCGCTACCGATGATGAGGCTCGCAAGGATGACCGCGCAGGCGGCCACATGCAGAAAATTGCGACGCCAGTTGTACTCAGATTGCAGAACTACCAAGACCGGCCGGCATGTTACTCGCCCGTGACGATTGGGCGTCTCGGAGCCGCCAGTCGCGGACGGCACGTGCGCGGGGGGTCGCCACGGGAGTTGCCTCCCATTAAGCGCGGCGGGTGGTGCGCTCGCGGATGTTCTGGCCCGCGCGCTCGCTGGCTTCGTTGATCAGCGCTTGCAGGCGGGCGATCTCGGCTTGCAGCGCCTCAGGGCTCAGCGCGCCGTCGCCAGCGGCACCGTCGGCGGGGGCG
>JAFAWJ010000336.1 GCA_019242065.1 Chloroflexota bacterium | reverse complement strand
GGCGAGACTGCGCCTGCGGTCGGGTTGCTAACCGAGCCGGGCGCGCCGGCGCAGGCCACGATAACCAGGTTGAGAGCCACGAGCAGGAGAGCCAGGGGGCGCGCGGGAGTTCTTGCGCGTATCTTGTCGTTCACGCGGTGTTGCTCGGAATCGTGAGCATTGGTCTCAAGTTTACGATTGGCCGTCGACGGCGGGCTGCTGGCAGACGCCGCGTGGGTTAGCCAGTCGCCCGGACGCTACCCCGGAGACGCTCGTTGGCGTGACGCCAGCAGCGGTGAGTAGACCAGACCCGGTGGTTCTACGTCGAGCACGTGCAGCCGCCGGTCGCTCGGCAAGTGCACGCGCCCCAGCACTTCTTGTCTGACAAGCTCCTCCGGAGGCACGAGTCACCCGTTGTTCTAACCCGAAACGAAACCAAGGCCGTACACCAGGCGGAGTTCGCACTCGCGCAGTGGTGGTCCGGTCGGTTCCTGACGGTGGTTGGCCGGACGCTCGCCGATGCCCGTGACCATCGCTTCACTGGGTTGCGGTGTGCGCTGCATTTCCCATCGGTGCTCGAGCTGGCTACGACAATCGGCATTCCTATCGAGACGCCGTTCCATGACGACGAACAGGGTGCCGCGTGAGCGACGATCCCACTGGATATTGCCAGCGTTGCGGCGCGTGCAGTCGCGAAGGGCTCTGAGCACTGGGCCGGCCTGAACAGTAGGGAACGAAGTCCACCTGGTTCGAGTTGTGCGCAGATTGCTACCGGACCGTCTTTGGACGCGAGCCACCGGAGCAGATCAGCCGCGAGAACCTCAAAAAGCTCTGGCGCGGCCGCGGCCTGATTTAGCAACCGGAAGCGTTGAGGTCACCGAGGGGTCGGAACGGAGTCCAACACCGTACACGTTGGCGCGCCGCGACCGGTGTGCCGAGGTGGAGTTCCTGTCGGTGCTCCCAAGGGTGTCAATCACGGTCAGCTGTTCTTTATCGAGTTTGCGGCTGCAGAGTATCGCCAGCGGCCGTCCGCACGAAGGCCGTGATGATCTCGAGCTCAGGCCTGTAGCCGTTGGTGGTACCTACCACCAGTACCGACCTCCCTGCTAGACAGCCTTCGCGGTGAATGGCGGCCGCTCACCGCTGTGGCAATGGATGCGGCGGCCGGCTCTGTACCTGGCGCAACAGTCGCGACGCCAGTCTTCTCTGGATGTGATAGTCCAGTTGGGTTAGCGCCGACCCCAGCCCCAAGCAAACGAAGGAAGCGTTCATGAACGATACGCATGCGGCATTCAAGAAGCCCCGCATCGGGCAGTTCGTCCAGAAGGTGCAGGACGATCAAGGCCCAAATCTGACCGTCCTGTTGGGTCGGGGCACGCTCAACACGCTCCACTGTTCCTCGGCATCGTGGCGCTGGCCGGGTTCGTGCTTCGCGATCCGGAACGCCCCGACTCGGTCACCAGCTCACCGTTGAGCGCGCTGCCCACTCAGGCAGCCCATGGCACGAGCTGGGATAGGTTCTGCTGCATGCCGTCTCTGGGCACTACCTGGAGGCGAGCATGAAAGTCTGGCGCCGGTATCTTTGGGTGAGTCGATCATACACACCATGAGCCAAAGCCGATCGAACGCGCTCCGCCGCCAACACCGCAGCCAGTTCTCCGCGCGCGCCAAGCTGAGGCCCACCTGGGTCTCAACTGCTTGGCCTACCGTCGTACAGATCATCTTCGGCAAGGGCCGGCGCCAGCCCGCCCTCACTCTCCAGGCCTAGTCGGCGGCGGGCGGAGAACATGGCGCCACGCGGAGCCAGCGTCGGAGCAAAGGCGGACAGTCCGAGCGGCCGTGGCATCTCGTCGTAGATGGCTTCGACGCCACCGCGCATGAAATACGTTTCGTGCCAGAAGCCGGTGCCTCCCGTCTCCCGCAAATAGGCCTGCCACCAGCGGCGGTGTGGCTCCGAGCGCGCCCAGCGCTCAAGCGCCTCGAAGTCCCGCCAGTACTGACGCATGCCAGCATGCGGTGGAATCAACGAGAAGAGCAGGTTCTCATGCATGAGGAGCCCGTCTGGGCGGCGGCCAACGGCGTCGGTAATTCTTGGACCGAAGCCGAGCAACGTACGTAGCCCGGCGGGTCGATTGACGCGCATGCCGAGATAGATGACCACGAGATCGGGATACGCTGACAGGTCAACTGTACGACGGGTAACAGGCATGGGTCCTCCACGAACACATCCGATGACGAGCCGCGTGTACGATACATCGCCGCTTTGCGCTCGCAACATATCTATCGATCCGGAGATTGGTCGGTGAGTGACTTCAAGAGCGCAGGTCGGGGCTGGGTGCTGGAGGCGTCAGCCGTCAACATGCACGGCGTTCCTGGCGACGCGCTCGGGCGAGTCGTGCCGCAAGGCGTGTACGACGTGACCAAGGACGTGGCTCTCGGGACAGCAGGCCCAATCCACGACGTCGGCGCGCCCGGAAGCGTCGCAAATATCG
>JAFAWJ010000257.1 GCA_019242065.1 Chloroflexota bacterium | reverse complement strand
TGGTCAACCATTGGCTCCGGCGGCTGGCGACCGACCACTACCGTTCGGCGGAAGTGGTGTTTGGCTGGTCCTTTTACCGCCAGGGTACCCATGGGGACGCATCGTCGGCCGATGAATTCCTGGATGCGGCCTTGAGCGGGTTCGGTGATCCGGACCCGCGGCTGGGCACAGCGTGGGAGAAAGGCGCGCGGCTCGCACAACTCGTCGCCCGGCGGCGCGCCTTGTTGATCCTGGACGGCTTGGAGCCGCTCCAGCACCCGCCCGGACCTCAGGAGGGCCGGCTGCGGGAGCCCGCCCTTCAGGCGCTCCTGCGCGAGCTGGCCGCGTTCAACCAGGGCCTTTGCGTTATCACTACCCGGTTAGCGGTGGCCGACTTGGCCGATCACGAAGGGGGTTCGGCTCCGCGCCGTGACCTGGACCATCTCCCCGAGGAGGCCGGGGCGCAGCTCCTGCGGGCCTTGGGGGTTCAAGGTGCGCAGGCGGAGCTGCGCCATGCCAGCAGCGAGTTTGACGGCCATTGTCTTGCCCTGACGCTTCTCGGCAGCTACCTAACCGACGCGTATGGGGGTGACATCCGGCGTCGCGGAGAGGTAGCCAACCGTCTGGCCCACGATGTGCGCCAAGGGGCGCACGCCCGAAAGGTCATGGCCTCTTACCAAAGCTGGTTTGGCGACGGCCCGGAGCTATCGGTACTCTGCCTGTTAGGCCTGTTTGACCGGCCCGCGGGCGAACAGGCGCTGGGAGCTCTGCTGAAAGCGCCGACCATCCCGGGTCTAACCGAGTCGTTAACGGGTCTGAGCCCGAGCGAGTGGCGGCGGTTGGTGGCTCGGTTGAGGCGGGCCAGGCTCCTGACGGGGGAGGACCCGCACCATCCAGGACAATTGGATGCGCATCCGCTGGTGCGTGAATACTTCGGAGACCAGTTTCGGCGTCAACGCGCGCAGGCTTGGCAGGAAGCCAACCAGCGCCTTTACCATCACTACCGGCAGATGGCGCCTGCCCTGCCCGAGAGCGTCAGAGCCATGGAGCCGCTGTTTTTGGCCGTCGCCTGCGGCTGCCAAGCCGGGTTGCTGCGGGACGCGCTGCATGAAGTCTACTTGCCGCGCATCCAGCGAGGCAACGCTTCCTTTGCGGCGAAGGTGCTCGGTGCTCGAGGTGCTTTGATTTCGCTCCTGGCGCATTTTTTCGAAGGCGGGCGCTGGGGCTCCCCTGTGCAGACGGCCGTTAACGGTCAAAGCCTCTCGGAGGAAGATCAGCTCTTGATCCTCATGCAGGCGGCAACCTATTTAACCGCCACGCGCGGGTTTACCGCACCGGAGGCGCGGGTTTGCTCCGAGCGCGTGGAAGCCTTGTGCCATTCGCTTGGTCGCCCCCTGCCCCGGTATGCTGCTTTGATGAGTCAGTGGCGCTACTCCCTTGCCACCGGCAGGTTAGCGGCCACGCTGCAGCTTGCCCGGCGGATTTACGCCTTGGCGCAGGAACACAACGACGCGGCGCTCCTGATTGGGGCCCACCGCGCCTTGGCAACCACGCTCTGCGCCCTGGGCGAGTTTGAGTCTGCGCGTCAACACGCGCGGCTAGGCCTTGAACTCTGGCGGCCGGGCGTCACCGCTTCTCCGGTCGAAGAAGTTCACGCTCCTGCGGTGCTGTGCCTGTGCTGGCAGGCCGTGTCCGACTGGCACCTGGGAGATATCGCCCGCTCTCACACGGCGATGGGGGAGGCGATCTCCCTGGCGAAGGCGCTCAAAGACACCCACGGGTTAGCCATGGCACTTGTGGTTAACGCCATCCTCAACTGCTTTGAGCGTTGCCCTGCAGAAGTGGAGCGCTTGGCCTCGGAGAGCATTGAACTGTCGGCGCGTCTGAATTTTTCGGTATGGCAGCATGTAGGCGAGGCGCTGAGCGGTTGGGCACGCAGCGTTTCTGGAGCGACCGCTGAAGGGCTCGCACGAATCGAGCACGGGATTGACGGCCTGCGGACGACAGGCTGGATGCTGGCCATGCCCTGCTACCTCGGGCTAAAAGCAGAAGCTTTGCACCTTGCGGATCGTACCTCCGAAGCCCTTGAGGCGGTAAAGGAGGCAGAAGCGTTAATTGCAAGGTCGGATGAACGTTGCTGGAGCGCCGAACTGCACCGGCTGCGGGGGGTGTTTCTCAAGGCCCTTGATGCACCGGATGCCCAAATTGAGGCTGCATTTGGTGAAGCCATCCGCACGGCCGAGCAGCAGAAGGCGATTTCCCTGGTGAGACGCGCGGAGGCCAGCCGCGCCGAATACCGCAACCAACGGGGATCGCGGTGGATCCCGGTTCAGGAACGATGAGCTGCGGGTCGCCTCATCCGCGATTTGAGTGGAGCAGGCCTGAGCGAGGACGAATAGGCCGTGCCGAGCCGACAGTAAAGCTGCCGCTTACCGGTTGACATGGCCCGAAGTGATTCACCACGCCGGGTTGGCTCGCGGCCAAGTTGTGCGCAAGCGCCGCACCGGAGGAACTTTTCCCTCTGTCCGCGCAGCGAGCTTTCAGGACACTTTCAACCCGGTCTTGCAGGATAAGCGGCAACGGTTGAACCTTTTGAGAATGGGGATCACTCTGCGCGCCGCCACCTTAGACGACCTTTCCTTGCTCGCCCTATTGGTCCAGGCCCATTACGAGAGCGCCGGCTTTTCTTACGAGGAGGGGCCGGCCCGCGAAGCTTTGCAGCAACTGGTCACCACGGCGCGGCTTGGACGGGTGTGGTGGGTCGACTCGGAGGGCGCCCCCATCGGCTACGTGGTCCTAACCTTCAGCTTTTCCGTCGAGTTCCACGGTCAGTATGCCGTGCTCGACGAAGTGTACCTGGTGCCGGGGCACCAGGGCAAAGGGCACTTCAAACACCTCCTGGCATTGGTGGAGGCGCACTGCTGGCGCTGGGGTATCCGGACGTTACGCCTGGAGGTCGAAACCAACAACGCGCGGGCCCAACGCGCTTACCAAAAGGCCGGCTTTGCGGCTCATGGCCGGGCGTTGATGACCAAGCGCCTGGGCTGAGCGGCGGTTGGTGAACCCGCGCCGTTTGGGGTTCGTTTCGTGCACGGACCTCCTTTGCGGGTCGAGCTTATTGAGTTTGTGAGAAAACCGGCGTCATGGATTACCGCCTCCGACGAGATGCCCTCCGGCAGCCCCTTCCGGGCGGTTGGCTGGAGCGTCCCCGAACGATAGTCCCGCGTTTTGGAATCCCGCGCCCTCACGCGGAACGAGGGGGGCAATGCCGCTAATCTGGCCATAAGGCAGTCAAGGCCGGGATTTCGGAAAAGCTGCATGGAGCGGCCGGTCGGCGGCACTTTCAAGCAGGCTGCTTCTTTCCTGATTGGCGCAGTCGGGTCGGAAAGGGTGCTTACGCTTGAATCGCTTTCAGCAGGTTCCCCAAGTCATGGTTCCCGGTTAACGTGCTGGTGTTGAACGTGACGGCAATCGGCCTATCCACATGCTGGAACGCCAATTTGCCTTGAAGGCGCAATTTAACCGCCAGTTCGACTACGGAATCCGACAACCCCAGCAAGCCGCCATCGGCCCCGGACAGGATCGTCGCTTCAGGCAAGGTCGGGACCAGATCTTCCGTATTGAACACGCGCCAGGCGTTCGGAACCTGCTGCTTGAACCCCGCCGCAAACACCGGATCGCCGCACCGGGGTGCGCTAAAGGTGTAGACGGTGGGGTGATCCTGGAATAACCACGCCGCGCACAGGTTGGCGATTGCGCCACCAAGCGAATGCCCGGTGATACAAAGCGGTCCCGGGTTCTTCGGCGGCCACCACGATTTGATCTGGCCAGCGATTTGATCGAACAGCGTGAGAAACCCTCTCGTGGTGGTGCCCCACCCCGTAACGAACGCCGCAGGCTCAATGCTCGCGTCGTCGAGCCATTCCAAAGGCGTCTGTGTGCCCCGGAACACGATGGAGTAGGTGCCGCCCTTGCTCGCGATGAAGCCGAAGGGCAATGATTTGGCGTCTTCGGTGACGTGGAGCTCCTGTTCTAGCTTGTAGCCATCGGGCACCATCCACGGGTTTTTGCCTGAGGCGTTGGTGTACCGCGCGTACGCGGATTGGACGAGGCTGCCGCACTCGACGGCCTCGGTGATGTTGAATGCTTTGGATGCTATGCTCATCGTAATAATCGCTTTCAGTTGTTTCTAGGCGCCGATTGCCGCGCAGGTCTGGGGGCAACGAGGAACGCTGCGGTAAGATGCAATGGGCGACTCGGCGACTCGGCGACTCGGACGGTAGCGGCGAACCTCTCTTAGCGGGGTTTATCAGGACGTGTCAGCAGACACCATGACCATTATGGGTTAGGGGAGTAGATCGCCCAGCAGGATGGGATGATTGACCGCCGCCCCCGACGAGTTAAGGCAAGCGGCCCTTCTCGGCGGTTGACCAAAGCGTCCGCTTTGCCCCATGTGGTTCGGTCCCGCGCTTTGCGAGGACAAAGGGGGTCAACGACCCCGCAATCCAGAGTGCGCCA
>JAFAWJ010000222.1 GCA_019242065.1 Chloroflexota bacterium | reverse complement strand
AGTCTGGACAGTGGTCGAAATGCGGGCGCGCGCTGTACGGGATGGGTGTCGGGTGGGGCTCAGACCACGCTGGTGCGCGATGTTCGCACATGGACAATGCTGGCGTCGTCGACGCAACCAGGTCGTAGTCTTTCGCGATGTTCACGATCTGGTGCAGTCGTGCTGGGCCGTGCAGCAGAAAGATCGGCCGCGGCCGGTCGAGCTGCGCGGAACCGACCGCAGCAGTTGCTGCGCATCCTCGGTCGGGTACTCGGCATTGTCGAGATGGTTGAGTTGGCTGAACAGATCGTCGTGATTCGTGGCGCGAATCCATGCCGACTCGTCGAAGAAGTCGTTGTCTCGCAGGCGTGCTTCGAATGCGCGCGATTGGGCGGAATCCCGAAAGACGGCCATGAAGGTGCTCGAGCGAGGTGGCGACATCCAGATCTTCCAGCTGCGCGAGGTAGGGTAGCCGCTCTGCCGACCAGATGCACATCGTGGCGCCCCTACCTCAGCTCCGTGGTGGATCAGCGATCGGGGCCTGTCCGCTCGTCGGTACTGAGCGCCTCGATGTGCTGGTTGGTGCGCAAGGTCACCCGACCAATCGTCCGATAGTCGCCGAGACCGTTCTTCGGCTTGGGCGTGTGATAGCCGGCGAAGAAGACATTCAACGCGTTGTCGCTGGCGTGGTCGTCTTCGGCCGACCGCGTCGCACTCGGCGCATACACGCGGCCGGCGAAGAAGCCGCTGGTCACACCGCCGATGGCCGGCGTCATCGGCACTGAGACGGTCGATCCGCTGGCGGAGTACGCTCCACTCGCATCGACCGTGACGTTATACGGGCTGGCGATCAGGATTGGATTCTGAAGACCGTTCACGACTGTCCAGTTCAGCAAATCAGTCGACTCGGCGTAGCCAATGTAGCGGAACGCATCAGAGTCACCGTCGATGCAGCCGCCGCCTGAGAAGAGCAGGCCGAATCGGTTGCCACCCAACTTGAGAATGGTGCCTGCCGTGGCGAGCCAGCGGGTACCGGTGGCGCTGACGGTCGTGGGATCGTTCAGGCCCTGCAGAATGCCAAGGTCTTTGAAGGTGATGCCGTCGGTCGTCTCGGCCAGACGCAGGTGGGTGATGTCGTCGTTGGTCGACGTGCCGAATGGGTTGCTCTTGTAATAGGGCGCCCAGGCCGTGTTGCACTGCTGCGCCGCGGGCATCGCCGTCGTACCGGTGGTGTCGCCGTTCAAGATTTTCTGCTCGTAGATGATTTTCACGGGGGAGCTGCCTGGGACGGCGCCCAGGATCCCGTCAGGATTCAACAGACCGGTCGTGTGATTCTTGAGCTCCGATTGGCTCGAGGTCGTGTCGGTCGGTCCGTCGTTCATCGCCGGTGCACCGTTCAACGGTTGCGTGCCGGTCGGCGTGAGCTCGTGCAGATACAGGTCATCCGAGTCGATGTGGTTGACGGCGCGGTCCAGGGTGTACAGGTACGTGTGGCCGCCGATGGACATGACGAACTGGTGGCCCTGACCGTCGTCGTCGCCATTGTCGGCGTTGTTGCCACTGAGTCCGTTTACGTCGCCATCGGGCTCTTTGTTCGGCTCGGTGGGGCACGTCGTTCGCAGCTGGAGCACTTCCTGCTGAAAATTCCAGGTCTGTCCACCGTCCCGCGACGAAGCGGCGACCACTGCTTCGTCGATATCCTTGGGGCGGTAGTCAAAGTAGCCTTGCAGCTGGTTCCCGCTGCCGGTAATGAACGGAAAGTAGTAGGGTTGCATGCGCTCATTGCCAGGATTGGGCACCTGGTGTCCGTTGGCGTCGCAGTAGCCAGAGGACTTCAAGCCATTGGCGGCGCCTGCCTGCTCCAGCGTCCACGGGCCGCCGGTGATGGAGGTCTCCATCGGAGCCTCCACTCGCTCCCAATGGATACTGTCAAAGTCGGCGAAGCCGGTTGTCGCCGCGGCCAGCAACATGCCGGCCGCGAGCGTTGGTCCAAACTTGTTCATGGTCTTCCTCCGAGTGTTGAGTCGGTTTAGTCGAGCCCCGGTAAGACTCGTGTGCCCTCGATCTGCACCGCCCGCAGTGCCTGAGGGTCCAGCCCGAGCAGCCGCAGGATTGTGGGCGCGACCTGCGTCGTCTCGACCCACTGGCTCGACGAGCCGGATTCAACTGCGGCCGGGGCGTACACCAGAATGGGCACGCTTCGGTCAGCCGGATTGTCGCCGCCGTGCTCAGCCAGCTTTGCCGACCCGGTGTAGATGACGCCCACCTGCACGCGGCCGAACACGTCAGGGTGTCGGGGGTCAGACGTAGGCACACCAAAGAAATCCGCGGACTCCTTCCCGGCGTAGATCTGCGCCAGGCCGGAATGCGCGACCGTGACCGTCGAGCCGCTCACCGTCTGTGCCGGCGCATCGTGGGTCCACAGCCAGTCTTTGACGAAGTCAGTTGCTGCCTGCGACCGATCCGAGAGGTAGCTCTGCCACAAGTCGTCGTCGGTGCCGGCGACAATCAATGTCGCGTTCGCGGGGTGCTGCGCCTGCCATGCACTATTGATCGCGGAGATAATTGGCCCGTCCTGGATGCGGCGCACCAGGTTCGGGTCTTGCGGCGACTGGCCGTGTTTGGCGGTGATGATGATGGCCGTGGAGGAGTTCAGGCCGCGTGCCTGGATGGCATCCACCATCCGTTCGAGCTGTGCGTTGACGTAATCCAGTGCGCCTTGCAGGAGTGGCTGGGGTATATTGGTGCCGGGGTAGTAGCCGCCCGTTTCAACCGGACCGAGTGTGTAGTTGCCGCTTGCGTCCGGACCGCTGAGCACACCCGGCGAATCGAGCTTCTGGGCAACGGAAACGGTCTGGAAATTCATTCCAAAGATCGCCGGAGTGCCGACCCGGGTGCGGCCGCTGTGGTCAAATCCGTTGATCTCGTTGATGACCGCCTGAACTTTGTAGCCGTCGTACTGTTTGGTGGCGGCATCGTCGTGCGCCCAGTCCGAACCGTAGGGTTTGCCATTCGGCTCGACCGCGTTGGAGTCGATCTCTGGCGCGAAGAGGTCGTCGATGCCGTCACCCGACGGGCCGTTGAAGGACTCGTACACCGGATGCTTGTCAGACCAGGCGGTCCGCATGCCCGCCGACTTGATGACCTCGTAGATGGTGTTGACCTTCAGGTACGAGTGCGGCCAGATCGGCTGGCAGGTTTTGGAGCTGACAGGGAACGTGACCGGCCGCAACAGGGTCTGTGGAGTTGCGGTCATGTTCATGATCAGGGCTGGGTTCTGGTCGATTCCAGAGATGTGCTGTCCAGCGTCAAGGCGCGTGGCGTCGATGTCGTCGGGTGAGTCGTAGACGACGTCGCCGCCGGTGGGTCCAGTGCAGGTGGTGGTGCCCGCCTCGTACACGTGGTGGCTGTACTCGACGTCGTAGTAGACGCCGGTGGCGCGGGGATCTCCACCCGTCATCAGCGCCGTCCCGCCCGGGTCGGAGTCAGAAGGATCAGACGTGTGCGCGTTGCTGAACTCTGCTCCGTGCCGCGTGAGTGTGGCTAGTGCGGAGTGCGGATGGTTCGCGACATACCAGTCCAGGTCGTTCTGGTGCAGACCATCCACTGAAATCAGCAGGACGTGGTCGACCCGGTCCGGGCGGGCAACCACGGCCGTCGTCGAAAGCGCGACCGACGCACCAATGACAAGAGCGGCCACGCGAGTGCTCGCCGCCCTGATGTGCGCATGCATGTACAGTCTCTCCTTTGTGCCGTGTAAGACGAGGGACAGGCTAGACGCGGCGGCAGTTAGCGCGACGTTATCGCGGTGTTAACAGTTCAGCTGTAACAATGCTACCTATGTACGCCGCGGGTCCAGACACGTTGCTGTTCGAGCGTCGGTAGTCGTGTAAGAAATCTCAGCGCGGCGGTGTTTGATGCGTTGAATGTCGATAGCAACCAGCAGGGCGCCCGAGACGTGTTGAAGGTCGCTGAGCCGCCCCCGATCGTGAGCGACGAGGCCACGGAGCTGCAGCGGTTTGATGCGCTCTTCACGCGCTTCTATCCGGATCTCTTCGGCCTGGTCTATCGCGTGCTCGGCGACCGGATGGAAGTCGAGGACACGCTGCAAGAGACGTTCCTCAGACTTGCCGGCGCGCCAGCGCTGCAGATCAGACCTGACGACGAGGTTGGCGCGTGGCTGCGGCGCGTTGGACTCAACCTGGCCTTCAATCGGGCTCGCGCTGCGCGCCGCGCCCGCGAGCGCTTGCAGCGAGTCGGACGTCTCGAGCACCCGCCGAACACGGTCGTTCCTTCAGACACGGGTAGCGCTTCCGCGCAACTCGAACGCGATGAACAGCGGGCCACCGTTCGCCGCGCACTCGTGGGTGTTCCCGAGCGGCAGCGCGAGTGCCTGCTCCTGCGCTACTCAGGATATTCATACGCGGAAATCGCGTCGACGTTGGGCATCGCCCGTGGCTCAGTCGGTGTTCTCTTGGCGCGTGCCGAGAGCGCCTTCCGCGTCAATTATCAGAAGCTTGAGAGAGACCAATGATCAACTCGTCTGACAGAGAGCCGGACATCGGTAAGCTGATTGCCAGCCTGGCGCCTCCGCAGGTGCCAGACCTCCACGGCGTGGCCGCTGCTCGCGAACGATTCGAATCCCGGCGTCTTCAAGAGTCCACACACCAATCAGTTGAAAATAAGGCAGTGAGCGCGATACCAGTCCGCGCGACGGTGAGCCTGCAATTGCCGACGCGATGGCGAGCGGCCGGCGCGGCCATTGCGGCGGCGTTGATCCTGACCGTCGTCGTCGCGTTTACACCCCAGGGTAGTTCGGCGGCAGCCTCGTTTCTGGCGCAGTTCCGCAGCCAGCAGGTCTCGGCCATCGAGGTCACCCCCCAGTCGCAGGCCGACATCTTGCGCTCGATGCGCGCGCTTGGCAACCTCGGGACACTGCAGATGCCGGCCGCCGCGTCCTCCGGACAGCCCGAGGCTGCGGCGCGGCAAATTGCGGCCGAGAGCCGTACCGTGACCGCGGCGGTGGCAGCTCAAACGATCGGCTTCCCCCTGCTGACCCCCGATCCCGCCACACTGCCCGCGGACCTGCGTGCGACACCGACAGTCAGGGTGAGCCCTGCCTCGGAGGTGCGCTTCACGTTCGACAAGGCCAGGGCCCAGGCCTACTACGCGTCCACAGGGCACCCCGATGTGAACCTGCCGGACAAGTTCGACGGCGCCGTGCTGAGCGTGTCGATCCCGTCCGCGGCGTTGCTCAGCTACGCTCCGTCGGGTGCGAGCAGCCAGGAGGTGGTGGTCGTCGAGGCCGGCGAGCTGGTGGTCGACGTCCAGGGCAACGTGAGCTTGCCAGAAATGCGCGATTTTCTGCTGGGTTTGCCAGACCTGCCACCAGCCGTGGTCAGTCAGTTACGGCAGATCCAGAACTGGAACGACACCTTGCCGATCCCCGTTCCGGTGGACCAGGTGCACTGGCAAACCGCGTCGCTCAATGGCAGCCAGGGCCTGCTGCTGAACGATAACTCCGGCGCCGGCAGCGCGGCCGTGTGGCACGCCAACGGCCACCTCTTTGGCGTCGCGGGCACGCTCAAGGCAACTGAGCTCGAGCGCGTGGCCAACGGCCTGGCGGTCCACTGACCGCGCCCGCCATCGAAGCCGTCGGACTGCGCAAGGAGTATGGCAGTCGACTTGCCCTCTACGGGCTGGACCTGACAGTTCAGCCCGGCGAGGTGTTCGGCTTTCTGGGGCCCAACGGCGCGGGCAAGACCACGACCGTCAAGATCCTGCTCGGTCTCGTGTCGCCCACGAGCGGCACGGCGCGGCTGTTCGGCAAGCCCGTCGCAGATGTGGCCGCACGCCAGCGGGTCGGCTATCTGCCGGAGAATTTCCGATTTCACGACTGGCTGACCGGAGAGCAATTGCTCGACTTCCACGCGCGTCTGGCTGGCCTGAGCGGTAAAGAGCGCCGTGAGCGCATCCCCGAGGTGCTGGACAGAGTCGGATTGGGTGGACGCGGTGGTGACCGCCTGCGGTCCTACTCGAAAGGGATGACCCAGCGCATCGGCCTGGCGCAGGCCATCATGCATGCGCCGGACCTCGTCGTACTCGACGAGCCGACGTCCGCGCTCGATCCCGTCGGTCGCCGCGAGGTGCGCGACCTGATCCACTCGCTGCGGAACCAGGGCATGACCGTGTTTTTGAACTCGCACCTGCTGAGCGAGGTCGAAATGGTGTGCGACCGTGTGGCGATTGTCGATCGGGGCCGCGTGGTGGGCTCTGGCCGACTGGAGGATCTGCTCGGCGGCCTGCCGGAATTGCGGGTAACCGTCGACCGCGTCGACGCGCCGCTGCTGGAACTGGTGGCTGCCTTCGGTCAGATCGTCGACGTCGGCCAGGACACGCTGGTGCTGTCGGTGGCCGACGTGAGCGTCGCAGCGCGACTGAGCGAGGCCGTGGTGCAGGCAGGTTACCGCCTGTACGCGCTCGTGCCGTCGCATGCCTCGCTCGAGGATGTCTTTCTGAGCCTGGTTGAACCGGTTGCCGACCGGTGAACAGCGCCGGCAGGCATTCTCCCCTTGCGCGCCTTCGCCCGATTACCGAGATTGCGCGCTTCACGCTGCAAGAAGCCGTCAGCCGACGCTTGATACTCGCGGGGGTGGCCATCAGCGTGCTGTTCATCGGCCTGTTCGCCCTCGGCTTCAACTTCGCCCATGCTCGTTCGATCGCGACCAGCAGTACGGCGGAGGAACGCGTCTCACTCAGCGTCGCTTTTGCCTTTCTCACGCTATTTGGCGTTTATGTCGTGAACTATCTGGCAAGTTTCCTGGCGGTGTTCCTCGCCGTCGGTGCCGTTTCGGGCGAAGTGGAGTCGGGCACCCTGCATGCGGTGCTCGCGCGGCCGCTGCGCCGGGCCGACTTCATCCTGGGACGTTGGCTCGGATACGTGACGATGCTGTGCGTGTATATCGTCGCGATGGTCGCCATGGTGCTGCTGGTCGCACGCCTGATTGCGGACTACACCGCGCCGGAGCCGATGCCAGCAGTGGTGTTGATGCTGTTGGAGGGAGTGCTGCTGCTCAGCACGAGCCTCCTCGGCAGCACACTGTTGCCCACGCTGGCCAACGGCATCGTGATGTTCACCCTGTTGGGTGTAGCGTGGCTGGCAGGCATCCTGGAGTTCGTTGGCCGCCTGCTGCAGCAGGCGCCGGATGCCACCGGCTCCGACGCATTGCTCAATCTCGGCACAGCTGTCAGTTTGCTGCTTCCCAGCGATGCACTGTGGCGGGGCGCGTCGTACTACTTGCAGTCACCGTTCATATTGGCCGCATTCGGAGCCACGCGCGCCGGCATACCGTTCTTTTCCGATGTGGCTCCCGCACCGGCGCTGATCTGGTGGGCGATCGGCTACGTTCTCCTGGCACTGCTGGGTTCGATCCTGGCGTTTTCACGCCGAGACTTGTGACCCCCTGCGCGACGTACGGAGCCACCTCCTGTTTGGGGCCTCCGTCGTCGTCGAGTGGAGTGGCCTGGCAGTTCACCTCACTTCAATTCAGATCCCGCGACGGTCAGTCCGAGCGTAATCAGAACGGAGGCACGTCCAAAACCCAGAACGCCCCGGCTCGGTCGCGCCGAACCAGTGCGCGTCGTCCGCGTGTGACTCCGGACGGTAGTGATCGGCGGACAGCTTGGCCAGGAGTTCGCCACGGCTCGAGACGCTGCAGTCGATCTGGTCGAGCCAGCGCAGCGCCGCGTCATTGAGCGACAACAGGGCGCCGCGCGCGTCG
>JAFAWJ010000149.1 GCA_019242065.1 Chloroflexota bacterium | reverse complement strand
GGGCCGGCCGCCAAACAACCGGCAGGTCCAGTCCGCTGGACACCAGAGATCTTGCACTGAGATGTCGTGGCTACCGGTCCCGCACAATCCGGCAACGTGCCATGTGTCGTGTCTGGCGACCTGATCCGCTGGAAAGACGGCCAGTCGCATCACCGGCGTGCCATCTGGCATGAGCGCGGGCTGCCCGTCAGTTAACACCAAACAATGGCCTACGAGCCACGTTGCGTGCTGGCAGCCACTGGCGAACGGCCAGCGCCCGGTGACGCGGTAACCGCCCTCGACCGGGACTGCCGCGCCTTTTGGTGCCAGGGCCCCGCCGAGAATGACATCAGGTCCGGCGGCATAGATCTGCTCGAACGTGGTGCGCGGCAGGAAACTGAAGACCAGCGGACCGTGTGAGCCGATCATGACGGTCCAGCCCGTCGAGGCGTCCGCTTGCGACAGAGTCTCCACCACCCGGAGGGCATCGGGGAGGCTCAGCTCGTCACCACCGTACTCACGAGGCACGAGCATGCGGAAGCAGCCCGCGCCCGTCAAGTCCTCGAGGAGATCGGTTGGTACCCGACGAGCTCGTTCAATGTCCGCACTCCGCTCGGCAATCCGTGGCGTCAGTTGCGCGAGACGATAGAGGGTCTGTGGCACTCGACGGCCCCGCTCAAGATCGTCTGTCGACGCCGACCATGTCGATCCAAGGTGTGGTTGCTCGATACATACGTTCATAAGGGGAAAGCCTCCGTCGAGCGAGATAGGCGTCGGCGCCGGCATAAGGCACGTTCGCGGATCTGACTTCGGCGCCTCATTCGAAGAGCGTGGCAGGCGTTAGCCGTGCAGCCAAGCATCGTTCAGCAACGGCGTTTCCCGGGCGAGCGGATCAGGTTCGGTTCGGCGGACGCTCGCTGACGAGGTCGATGATCACCGACCCCTCCTAGAGCGCCGCCTACGGGAGCGCCGGCACCCTGACCTATGCCCCCAGCGTGCGCGTCAACCCGGCAAATCCTGTGGCAATCCCTGTCAGGTGACGTCGGCCAGGGTGTCCGCGCCACACTCTCCGGACCAACGTTCGTGTTGGGGCAGTCAGGGCGGTTTGCTCGGAGATCATCAGCGGCACCTCGCGGTGTGAGTTGGTCGCCGGTAGCCTGGCGACGGTGCCTAGCGTGCGCCGGAGCGGTCGATCCCGACGTCACCGGAACGTGGTAGATCGACTGGTATTTGTCCAAGCACCGAGCAGGTATGTGTCTATGTGCGAGCAGGTACCCGCTCGGGAAAGGCGGGCGCATACAATGCGCCGCAGACCGCGTGACTTCAGACACACGCTCATCGGTGTCCCAACCGCCCAGTCGGGAGCGGCTGGTTGAGGACTGGTCGCTGAGGGGGTCGACATTCGTAGGTCGCGTGGCTGAACTCGGTCGACTGCGCTCGGCGTTCGAGGCTGCAACGGCAGGTCACGGGGCGTTGCTGATGGTGGTTGGCGAGCCCGGCATTGGTAAGACCGCCCTGTGTGATCGGTTCAGTACATTCGTATTGGACGCGGGCGGAAAGGTCCTGGTCGGCCACTGCTATGAGGAAGGCTCGTTCCGACTGCCGTATCAACCCTTCATAGAGGTGTTCGAGCAGTACCTCCAAGCCAACGGGTCTGACGCGCTGGTGTCCGATTTGGGGTCGGGTGCAGCCGATGTCGTCCGGCTTGCTCCGAGGCTGGCCGAGCGGTTGACAATCACGCCACGGCCGGCTGGCGATCCCGAAGAAGACCGCTATCGTCTGTTGCAGGCTGTGACGGACTTGCTGCGGGGCGCCGCTGCGAAGCAGACACTCCTACTCGTGCTCGAAGACCTGCATGATGCCGATCGAGAAACGCTCGATCTGCTGCTGCACCTTGCGCGTAATCTGCACGGCGCACGTCTCCTGGTCGTCGCGACCTACCGCGACGTGGAGGTGGATCGCGCCCATCCGTTATCGTCCGCCCTGTCCGAGTTGTACCGGGCCAGCAACGTGGCACGCTTGCAGCTGCGCGGATTGTCCGCCGACGAGGTCCAGCGCTTGCTGGCCGCAACCACCCAGCAGACAGTTCCGCAGCCGTTTGCGGAGCTGATTCGGGATCAGACCGAAGGCAATCCACTCTTTGTACAGGAGACGTTGCACTTCGTCGTCGACGCTGGTCTGGTGGAGCAGCGGGACGGCGCCTTGCGACGGGTCGGCGACCAGAATCTGGCCGGTCGGATCCCCGAAGGGCTCCGAGACGCGGTGGGCAAGCGACTGTCGAGCCTGAGCGACAGCACGAATCGCGTGCTCAGCGTGGCCTCGGTCATCGGGCGCGAGTTCGAGTTGGAAATTCTGCGCCAGGTGTTCGCGGGCCAGGACGAAGAGGTCGAGGCGGCCCTCGAGGAGGCCACGGCTGCGGCGGTTCTCGAAGAACGTTTCACCGTCGGTGCGATCGTTACCTATCGTTTCAGGCACGCGTTCTTCCGACAGGTACTCTCCGATGAGATGGTCGCGCCGCGGAGAATCCGCCTCCACCAGCAGGTGGCACGGGCGTTGGAGCGGGTGCACGCGGGTCGGCTGGAGACAAAGCACGCCGCCGAACTGGCGGAACACTTCGCGTTTTCGTCCGACACGGGCGATCTGCTCAAGGCGGTCCATTACGGGGAGCTGGCCGCAAGGAACGCGACTGAGATGTTTGCCTATGGGGAAGCAGCGCGGCAACTTGAGCGCGCGCTGGTGGTGCAGGATGTCGCGGACCCGGCTGACAGGAAGGCACGCTGTGACCTCCTGCTGGCGCTGGGCGAGTCGTTGTGGCCGACAGGCGACAGTCTACGTGTGATAACGCACGTCGCGCCGAATGCGTTTGGACTTGCGGAGTCACTGGGCGACCGGAGCCGCGCCTCCCGCGCTTGCCAACTCGCGCTGGAGGCCCTGGTGCTGCAGGGCGCAAATGCTGCCGGAGGCTGGCCCGAATTCATCAGTTGGGCAGAACAAGCTCATGCCTACGCCACGCCGGAGAGCAACGAACGCGTCAAGGCAAGTCTGGCGCTCGCACTTGTGAGGTGGACCGAGGGTCGGTGGCAGGAAGTGCGCGCACTGCGCGCGGGCGCGCTGGCGCTGGCTCGCCAACTTGGCAATGCGGAAGTCTTATTCAATTCCGCCTTCTGGGTCACGAACATGAGTGCGCCACAGCACTGGGACGAAGGTTTGCAGCTGGTGGACGAATCCAGTGGTTGGCTTCGTCATGGAGTCACCGGCCGAACACTGGGTACCTTCCTGTGGATGTCTGGACGCGTCATGCTTGCGGAGGGCAACCGAGCCCGAGCGGAGGAGTTTTGGAGTGACGTTGAGGAGCTTGCCGCACGAACACAGGTGGCGACGATCAAGCTGCTGGTGCCACAGAGCGCTGCAATCATGGCCGTTGTGGATGGCCGGCTGGAGTACGCGCTGGAGATATTGAGGGGCTATGTTGAGCGGGCCGACACGTTGGGAGCATCTGGACGCGCGCGGTTCTTCAGCTTGCTGCTGTTACACACCCCATTGCTGTACCTTGGGCGGGATGGGGACTGGCTTACATTGCTCGAGGACTACAACCGCCTGGTGGGCCCCGCGTTTGCGCAATCGCCTATGGGCACGGTTGCGCGCGCTATTTGCCTTGCTCAATGCAGCAACCTGGAGGAAGCACGGGCACTTGTTGTGCGGCTGCTTGATGAAGCAGAAGGCGGCCGTGCTGAAGACGAAGTGCCTATGGAGCACCTGGTCGCACTTCTTCGGGC
>JAFAWJ010000735.1 GCA_019242065.1 Chloroflexota bacterium | reverse complement strand
ACATGCTAGCACGCGAGACCCGATACCCCAGCGCTCCTATACTGTGATTGGTGCGTGCTGGGCTGCGTGACCGCATCGCTCCCGAGGACCGCCAGTGGTTGCGCCACGCTCTGAGCCGCTTGCGCCACCCAGCGTGGCTCGGCACCGTGCGTCGAACGGCGCCACTGAGCGAGATCTGGGGCCACGATCGTGGCCGGCCCATCGATCGGTTCTATATCGAACGCTTCCTGGACCAGCACAGGCGCGACATTCATGGGCGAGTGCTCGAGATCCGCGACAACACGTACACGCGCTGCTTCGGAGGCGGCGTCGTGCGTAGCGACATTCTCGACGTTTTCCCGACCAATCCCATGGCCACGATCATCACAGACCTGGCTGCCGCTGACGCGATCGCCTCGAACGTCTACGATTGTGTCATTCTTACGCAAACGCTGCAGTACGTCCCTGAGATGCGCGCGGCGCTCGTGCACACGCACCGTATCCTTCGCCCGGGCGGCGTGCTGCTGGCCACGCTGCCAGGCATCGCGCGCGTCGACCTGGCGGCGCAAGCCACGGATTACTGGCGGTTCACGGTGGCGTCCTGCACGCTGCTGTTCGGCGAGGTCTTTGGCGCGGGTCGGGCCACGGTCCGCTCGCACGGCAACGTCCTGGTCGCGATCGCGACGCTTCTGGGTATGGCACAGGAGGAGTTGCGGCCGCGCGAGCTCGAGACGAGTGACGAGGCTTTCCCCGTGCTGATCACGGTTCGCGCAATGAAGCAAGCGTCGCCGGCGTAGGTCGGTCAGATATCGTGCGCGTCGCCTATTACACGCACCCGGACCTCCTGGCGCCAGCCCTCTCACTAATCCGTGAGCTCAGCCGCCGCGCCGAGTGCCACCTGCTCGTCGAGCTCTCGCCGTGGGCGTGGCACAGCGAGCTGTTCGACCTCGCGCCTCGGCCCCTGCCACCGGGCCTGATACCCGCCAACGCGGTGCTCGGCGATGATTTTCCCGCCGGCGCGCGCGCTTACTGGCAGAACGTCGCGAGCTTCCAGTTCGTCGTCCACGATGCCCGCAAGAGCTTGCATCCGGCTGCCTGGCGCATCAGCCGCCGCGTCACGCGCTGGTTGCACGACTTGCAGCCCGACGTCATCCACTTTGACGGCATGTCGCGGCGCATGGTGTTCGCTCTGCCCTTCCTGCGACGGTGGCCCATCGTGCTGACCGTGCATGACCCGGCGTTGCACGTGGGCGAGCACAGCCTGAGCACCGAGCTCTTTCGGCGGCTGATGCACGCCGGTACCAGCAGGTTCGTCCTGTACAACAGGACGCTCAAACCGACCTTCTGCAGCAAATATCGCGTGTCGCCCGAGCACGTCGACACGACTCACCTGGGCCCGTACGACATCTTCCGGGAATGGATCGCCACACCAGACGAGCCGCAGTCGACGACCGTGCTGTTCTTCGGCCGGCTGTCCTCCTACAAGGGCCTTGAGGTGTTGTACCGCGCGGCACCGCGCGTGGCCGAGCACGTGCCAGGCGTGACCTTCATCGTCGCCGGTCGGCCGGTGGCGGGCTACGAACCCCCCGCGCCGCCGTGCCTGCCGAAGGGCGGTCGCGTGGAAGCGCGCGTGGGCTACGTCAGCAATGACCAGTTGGCGCAGCTCTTCCAACGCGCCGCCGTGGTGGTGTGCCCGTACGTCGAGGCGACCCAGAGCGGGGTCGCGCTCACCGCGTATGCCTTCGGAAGACCCGTCGTCGCCAGCGCGGTCGGCGGGCTACCCGAGTATGTCAGGCACCGCGAGACCGGACTGCTCGCCACGCCGGGTGATGCTGACGCCCTGGCCCAGGCGCTGATCAGCGTGCTCACCGATCAGCGCCTGGCGGCGCAGCTCGAACAAGGGGTCGCGCGCACAGCTCGCGGAGAGCTGAGCTGGGATCAGGCGGCGACTGAAATCGCCCATGTGTACGCGAGGACCGTGTCAACCTGAACCTGATCCTGAGGGCGTCGCCCGTTAGCGCTCAGCCGGCCGCGGCCAGCGCACGCGCGCCCTCGCGAACGTGAGGGCCAGCGCGAGGAGCTGTCGGCTCAGATCGCGCTCGGCGCTCGTCGCGCACCATAAGAGGTAGACGGCGGCGTACATGAGCCCGGCGCCGCCGGCCGCCAGCGCGAGCACCAGGAGCGACGGCGGCAGGAACGGCTCGACCGCCGCCAGCACCAGGACCATCGGCAGGGCCGGCAGCAGTGCGGGCGCCACGCTCTTGCCGAGCACGTCGGCTGGACCGAGCCGTAGGACGCGGAGCGCGTAGGGAGTGACTAGCAGCAGACCTTCGACAGAGGTGGGGATGAGCGTCCCCAGCGCCACACCCACCAGCCCAAACGGGTGGACGAGCGCCAGCGATAGACCCAGGTTGGCGAGCGCTGAGCAGATGGATATCAGCGCCACGGGCCGGTACCGGGCCATGCCCTGCAGAATCGAGACGGCCGGCCACTGGGCGGTGTCGATCAGGCTGGCCACGGTGAGGATCGTGACCAGTCCGCCTTCGTCGGCGTAGCTTGCGCCCACCCACGCCGTCAGGATGGGTTTGGCCAGGATGATCAGGGTGCAGGCCATGGGCACGCAGATCACCAACGTAAGTCGGGTACCCGCCGTGTAGAGGGCGCGCAAGCGATCATGCTCGTCGGTCGCGTGGAGCTCCGACGCCAGCGGCAACAGCACCCGCATGAACTGATCGGTCAGGTTTTGCGCCAGGTCACTCAGCTTGTGCGCGATCGCGTATGGGGTGACGAAGCTGATAGGCAGAACCGCAGCGATGACGAGTTCATCGGTCCTCGTCTTCAAACGTTTTGACAGCCGTCCGACCAGCAACACGCCGCCGAAGGAGACGAGCAGCCTGACCATGCCTCGAGTTGGAGTCCCGCGGCCGAAGCCGAGCTCAGGCGCGACGCGACTGATGCTCCAGACGCTGACAACTTGAGCGACCAGCGTCGCCGGAATGTTGATCGAGACCGCGGCCAGGACTCCCCCGCCGGCGAGCAAGACGGTCACCGTGGCCAGCGCGCCAAACAAACTGCTGGCCGTCGTCGCCAAGCTGGTCAGGTCATAGCGTTGCAAGCCCTCGAGCACGGCGCCCGCGGTGATGCAGGGTAGCGTGATCGCCACGGTCACCCCGACTAGCAGCACAAAGCCGGTCGCGGTGGATCGATCTGTTTCCGGTAGCTGCAGCAGTTGGGGCAGGACGGGCGCCAGGACAACGGTCAGAACCAGCGTCGCGAGCCCAAGGCCGGTGTAAACCCACAACGCGGTGATGACAAGACTTCGCGCGCGGGTTAGGTCGCCGCGAGCGCGGTACTCAGCCAGGTATTTGGTAATGGCGCCGCCGATGCCGAGGTCGAGCAGGGACCCGTAGCCGATGAGCGCACTCCCTAGCACCCACAGCCCGAAGTCGGAAGGTCCCAGTCGGCGCAGGACGAACGGGGTCAGGAAGAACCAGACAATCAGCCCGGCAAACCGACCCGCGTAATTGCTGGCGCTGCTGCGTAGCACGCGCCAGCGAATAGCGGCGTCGGTGATCATAGCTGGCGCCGCAGGGCGTCGCCCAGCCGTACAGCCATCGCGAAGCGAAGCAGCGAGTCGGTGCCGTAGATCTCCGTGCGGCGCAGCGCGTAGGCAGGCGTGCCGGCGTCGTTGCCGCCGGGGTGAATGCCGCAGGCCGCGCGGAAGCCCGCCGCCTGGACGAGGCTCGAGCAGGTCTCATCGGCCGCCCCAAACGGGTAGGCAAAAGCCCCAACCTGCGCGCCTAGCCGCTTCTCGAGCTCGGTGCGGGACGAGTCCACCTCATCCCTGACCTCGGCCTCACCAAGTGCAGGAAGCGCTCGGTGTGTCCGGGAGTGCGCGCCATACGAGACGCCGTCCCTGCCGAGCGCCTCGAGCGCATCCCAGGACAGCAGCGCGCGACCACCCAGGGCACCCCCGCGGTCCCAATCGTTGCTACGGCCCACGGCACCGCTGACGACGAACAGCGTGACCGAGAAGCCATTCCGCCGAAGCACTGGATAGGCAACGTCGAGGAAATCGGCGTAGCCGTCATCGATGGTGATGACGACCGCGCGCTCAGGAGGTAGGCGACCTTGCTCGCGACAGTCCAGCCAGTCCTGGAGGCTGATGACGCGGTATCGCTTGCGCCGCAGCCACGCCATCTGCCGTGTGAAGCCGCGGCCGGGCACCACAAAACGGCTGGCCGGCTCGCCGGCTCGGCCAAAGGCGTGATACAGGAGGATCGGCGTGCCGCGCGTGAGCCGTCGCCACTGGGCCGTGTCGTCCATGGCCCGCCGCACACCCCGCCAGTAATAGTGATCGAACACGAGGCCGTACCACGTGTTGGCGGGCATCCGTCGGCCAGCGATCCGACTGGTCAGCTGCAGGAGGGCTATCGATGGGCGCAGTGCGAGCAAAAGGCGGCGGGCGATCCTGAAGCGCAGGCGTCCCTCGGCGTAGCGGCCCATGCGCAGCGACGCCAGCATGGTCGGGTGTCGACGATAGAGGTCCACGCTGGCCATTCCGGACAGCTCGACCTCTCTAGCGATGGCGGCAAAGCCTTTGCGGTAGTCCTGGTGACCGATAGCCGAAGGGAGGTAGACCAGCGGCAGCCCGAGGCGCTGGAGCCGGTAGCCGAGCTCGACGTCCTCGAGACGCACGAGGTCGGTCGCGAAGCCGCCAGCTTCCATGAAGGTGGCGCGCGGAACGGACAGGTTTCCACTCCAGCAATCCAGGAACGAGACAGCAGTAGAGCCATCAGTCAACCGTTCGTAGTGATCGCTCCACCAGGCGGCAAACTGACGCGCGAAACCGTCCGCCATCGCCGGTTGACACGTCAGGTGCCCCACGCCGAGCATAGGTCCGCGCTGATGCTGGGCGTCAAGGTGGGCCGTGACCAAACCCGGCTCGGCGACGATGTCGTCATCGAGGAACAGGCACAGCGCGCCGGCCGCCGCACGCGCGCCCTGGTTGCGCGCCACCGCTGCGCCGCTATTGGGTTGCGTCAGAACGTGCAGCCGAAACGGCGTGGTCTGGTGGGCGAGCATCTCCAGCGTCCCGTCCGATGACCCGTCGACGACCACGATCACTTCGAAATCGCTCGCGGGTTGCGTTTGCCTGCTTAACGCGGCCAGGCAGGCACGCAGCAGCTCGGCGCGGTTGTAGGTTGGGATGATGATGCTGAGCTCGAGCATCAGCTGGCCCGGAGCTCCTCGCGCCAGAGTTGTAGGAATCGCGAACTGAGCACCTCAACCCGAGCCGCGCGCGGGCCCCGCTCCGCAGCCAGCTGGCGATACTCCCAGGCGGCGTGCGGCAGCCACGTCAGCAGCCTGAGCGGGCGCAGCGCGCAGGCGTCCAAGCCGATGCCCGCGCTGTAGCGCGCAAGCGCCTCGGTACTTATGCTGCCGGTGAACGTCGTCGGATTCCGGCTGGCACGGTATGACTCGAGGAACCTCGCCGTCGAAGTTGAAGTGAACGCTCCCTCGAACATGAACGCCAGATCGGCGAGCAGGTAGAACAGGTCGAGCGCGGGCAGGCCGCTCGGCTCAGCGTCCTCCCAGTCCAGCACGCTGACCTGTCCATCGTCGTCGACGAGGACGTTGCCCGACCACAGGTCGCGCTGCTCGGGGACTAGCGGCAGGGTGCCAAGGCTGGCCAACCTCGCCCGCGTGGCCGTCAGCAGGTCATCGTCCACGATGTCCCTGAAACACGTGCAAAACTCTGACAGCCTGGGCTCGACCAGGCGCTCCCACCATTGTGCACGCTGGCGCGGCACGGGGCGGCCGGCCAGCGCGATCAGCCAATCAACCGTCTTCAGGGTCAGATCACGATAGGTCTCGCGGCGCAGCTGTGCATACAGCGGCCGGCCGTCGAGGGCAGACTCGCCCAGCAGGCACTGGCCGGGCTGATCGCGGAAGAAGATTAGCCGTGGGACGCCACTGACCGTGCCGCTTTGGGCAGCGACCGCTGGCAACGCCGCTGCCTCGCGGCGGAGCGCGGCGGCGGCCGCGTGGGTGCGCGCGATTTTGATCGCCAGGCGGGGCCGGGGTTCGGCATCGGCGAAGAGCAGGCCAACGACCTTGTTGAGCGAGCGCGGCCCGAGCGTCAGCAGCAAGCAGTCGAGCTGCCCAGGCGCGGGGCCGAAGCCCCAGTCGCACCATTCGTCCCGCGCGACGCTGAGCAGGTCCGTCCGCTCCGCACCGGGCTTACGAGCGAGCACACACACCGGCCGAACCATACCTGACCGCAGCGCGCCGGCCAGCGAACGTTCGACCACCGAGCGCGCAAGCCGCGCAGCAGCGCCGTGGCCCTTCGGTTGCGCCTGCACCACGTGCTGAATGGCGCTCGGCAGGCGCAGCGGTACCCAGATGCGTGGTGATGTGGTGCCGAAGCGCGGCCAGTACTGCGCTAGCACTTCGAAGCCCGCGCCTTCGAGACGCCGCTGGATCGCGCGGGCGCTGCCGGCGAGGGGCGTGTGCCACTCGGTGTAGCAGCCGCCGCCCGGACGAAGCGCGTCCCAGGCCGCGCGGAGCTGCGAGGCTGTGGGGTCGACGGCGACGGCGAGCTCGCAGCTGGCGGCTGGCGGGCGCGCGGCGCGAACGACCCTGGTCGAGATGAACTGGACGGCTTCTGCGAGCAATCCGTCAGCGAAGCACAGGCTTCTGTTGGGCTTGGGGGTGCCCAACAGCCAACGCCAGTCGACTCGCCGCAGGAGTCGATTCATGCGTGCCTCGTCCGTCGCCAAGGCGGTTGTATCGAGCTCGTCCTGCACCAGTCGTCATCCACTGCGCCGACGGAGGCCGACCGACTGGGCGAGCGAGACCGCACACATCAGCGCAAAGGGCTCTGGATCGTCGGCCGCGAACCAGGCGAGCTCCTGGACGCCGCGCAGCGAGCGGATATAGCCGCCCGCCGAGAGCTGGCGTTCGCGCCAGTATCGCATGCACGAGTCCAAGTCCCTGTTCTCCACGACCCACTTACGCCCCGGTCGCGGCTCGGAGGCTGGCACCGTTTGGCCCGTGAGATCCAGGTACAGAGCGCGGGCAACGTCCAGTCCGTTGTCGCCCACGAACAGCCGGAATGTCGCGCCGATCCGCGGGTTGGCATCGAGCAGTTTGTAGGTGCGGTCGCGCACGTCGTAGCGATAGCCGATGTCGAGGATGCCGCGGTACCCGAGCGCCTTCATCAGGGCTCGGGTGGTGTCGTCGACCGCCTGGTTTGGGACACAGACGCCAAGCGAGGTGGCTCCCGTGTGCGGCGGGTATTGGCGGATCTTCTGGCCAGTAGCGCCGAACAGGCAGTCGGATCGAGCGTCGAAGTAACCGTTGAACATCCAGATCGACTCCGCGCCCCCAGGGATGTACTCCTGCAACATGAAATTCGGCTGTTCTGGGACCTCTGACGCGTCATACGCGGCCAGCAGCGCGCCGGGCTCGCGCGCGATGAAGACACTCCTGGCCAGCGGGCGGCGGTGTAGCAGGCGCGCGTCGATGCTCTTGAGCACAACCGGAAACTGGCTGCGCTCGATGAACTCGAGGACGTCGGCACGGTGCCGCGGAAAGGCAGTCCGCGGCGTTGGCACCTGGAGCTGCTGACACAATGAGAACAGCTCCTTCTTGCTTGCGAGTCTCAGCGGCAGCCCCGGCGGTTGGCGCGGAAAGCAGAACGCCTGGCGCAGCACCGCGTCGTGTTCCGAGACGAACAGCGCCGCGACATCGTCGGTCGGGATTAAGATTGCGCGGCGGCCCAGCCGTCCGCCGGCGTCGAGCAGGCGCGCCAGGGTGTCTTTGGCCGAACTGGCCTGGAACCCGCCGACGAACGCTTGGCGCACATAGCGCGAGCGGGCGGCAGGGGCCCAGTGCACGTCCTGGAAAAGGTAAACCGGCACGCCAAGTCGACCGAGGCTGCGCGCAATGCCGAGGTTGCCGTGATGGAGCAGCCCACGATCCATCTGGAGCGCGACCACTGGGACCGACGTATCCTGAACATACGGTGGTCGGCCATCACCCCTCACCGGCGCGTAAGCACCGGCGCGGGCACCGAGACGAGCTCGCCGTTCTCCACGACAAAGACACAATCGAGGTCGTCGACGTGCGTGAGCACGAATTCGAGGTCGTCCAAACGCCCTGTCTGCTCGAGGAACGCGGTGCTGCGACTACGCCGGATAGCGTTCAGTGGAGCGTCCCGCCAGCGCTCGACCAGCGCCGCGGTTGGGCCCGCCGCTTGGAAGCCGGCGTCGATGAGCGAGGCGGCGATGCGCGCGCAGCATATCTGGTCCTCTTCGCGAAACTCGCCTCGGCTGCACGCCCCGACCAGCGCCACGCGCATGCCGAGCTCGCGGAGGCACGCTGCCACCGCCGACTCGTTCCTAAGGCAGGCGACGTAGACTGGCGTGCCGAATGGCCGCGCCATCAACCGCGTGCCGGACGAGGACAGCAACACCAGCGGCCGGTCCACATCCGACCGGCGCACGAGGTCGGCGGGGCTGTTGTCCAGCTCGAAGCCGGCGGGCACGGTTCCAGCCAGCTCGCCAGCCAAAAGAGGGTGGTCAAGCGTGGCGGCGACGGCGGCCGCCTCGGCCGCGGTAGCGACAGGCAGGCAGCGCCGCCCCAGGGACACCGCCGTGACAGCGGTCGTCGTCGCGCGGATGACGTCGACGGCGACCATCACCCAGCCCTCC
>JAFAWJ010001134.1 GCA_019242065.1 Chloroflexota bacterium | reverse complement strand
GAGCTGCAGGTTCAACTGTTGGACGTTACGGGTGTCCAGCACGACTGTGAACACGACCACGAGCGCCACAAAGAGGATGCTGACGATGGGCACGATCAACTGGTGCGAAAAGAAGAAGAACGTCGGGTTGAAGGCCAGCGCGAGTGCACCAATCAACGCGGGCCAGAACTCGTACCAACGTGCCGACAGCCTGAAGAACGTCGCAATCGCCGCCAGTCCAGCGACAACTGACGGCAAACGCAGGGCCCCAAAGCTCCAGCCAAAAAGCTCAGCGGTGTAGTAGCCGAGGGACAGCAGCGCGTAGTGATCGCCCGCAATGTCGCCCGACGGGTAGAGCTGGAACGATGGGCGTGGCCCTGCCTTCGCAAACATCATCGGAAACGTAGTCAAGTCTTCCCAGCGTCCGAGCACCAATGGATACTGGTTCACGTAGGCCATCGACACAGAAACGGCGGCGACCGTGAGCACGACGATCCGCAAGCTGCGCGGGCTGGGCAGTGGCAGAGGCCGCCGGGTCTGCGTTCCGAGGGTTGGGTCGGACTGGCGCTCAAGTGCGGCGACTGGGGCAGTCAAGACGCCACGTGCGAGCGCGCTCAATCGGGAGATAGCGCTGCACCCAGCGGTAGGTGGTGCTTTGATCCACCAGGACACCGCGTTCGCCAGCCATTCACTGACTTCGGCGTGGTTGAGGCGGTACCGCACGTACCAGCGCACGGCCAGGGCGATGATGTCGTCTGGAAACGCACGGCCCGAGAACGCGACGGTCAGACCAGGCGCTGGTCGAGACGTGGGCGTGGCCGGCCAGCTGCTGCACCGTGCTCAGGTCGACGCCGCGATCGAGCAGGTCCGACACAAACGAAGGTCGCAAATCATGCGGGCACAGTGCGCGGATGCTGAAACCGTCCTGGTGCCAAGCCCAAGCGGAAGTCTGCGGTGAGTCACGCGAAACACGCCAGAACTCGCACCTGACAGTCGCAAGCCGCCGGATACGTGGTGATGTCACCTACGCTGGTCGACGCCTGTCCAGCAGCGCAGCCACGAGGAGCCCCACGCGGGCCGCCACTCGAGCACGCCGGGTCGTCCCGGCCGGCCGGGACGGTGGTTTGCTCGCAGTCGACACCGGCGGAGCGGACGCCTGGGACCGATACCCGAGTTCGACGAAGGCATTCAGCTCCACACCCACTACCAGCACGATACCGAGCAAGAACGTCCAGAACATGAGCAGCAGGAAGGTGCCGAAGATGGCATAAGTCTGAAAGCCTTGCCTAAAGATCGTGGTGTAGAGGGGGAAACTTCGAGAATGACTAGGAAGAGGACGGCGGCCAGCGCCGCGCCGGGCCACACCTGTCTGACCGATTGAACCCGGTTCGGCAAAATCGCGTACAGCAGGATGAACGTCACGAACGCACTGATGAGCGAGACGCCGTAGCCCAACAGCAGCACTCCCACTCCGCGTACGGGCGCGATCAGCGGTGCGGCGGCCACGAGCGCCTCCGAGGCACTGCTCAGCACTCCACCCAGGCTGTAGGCGATGGTCGAGACGAGCAGGAGTGCCGTCACGATGACCAGCATCAGGACCGAGACCAGACGTTCGCCGACCAGATCGCGATTGGTGACGTGATATGCACGGTTGAAGACGGACTCGAGGTTCGCGAACAGATTCGACCCGTTGTAGAGCAGCAGGCCCAGGCCAGCCAGTCCGAGCGCCTTGGCATCATTCTGCGTGTCGGACAGGACGCCAGCCAGCGGTGGCGCGGCGTCTGGCGGGGCAAGTCGGACGAGTGCCGACTGAGCGTCCGCTGCGCGCTGAGGATCCCGAAGCAGGAAGCCCGCAATGGCGGCCACGCCAAGCAGCACTGGAAAGACAGTGCTCAAGGTGCCTCAGGCTACGAGCATGGCCAGATCCATGCCGCGATCGGCGAAGAACTTCGCCACGAACTCGCCAACCGCGGACCGCTGCAGCGCTGCGAATCGCTCGCGCACACCCGCAACGGAAGCAAAACGTGTGCCCCGCTCATCGACGTTGGTCTTCCGAACCGCCGTCGGCAGTGCGGCACCGAGATGTCCCTTCGCGCTGCCACGCCTACGCCGAGCACGACACGCAGGCGAGCAAGCACTCTGCGTGGGTCGAGCCCGCGCTCGATCCAGTGCGCGCCGCCCGGCAGCGCGACGTGCGCGTGCGCGTTCACGAGGCCCGGCACGAAGGTGGACCCGCTGGCGTCAGCACCTCCGCGTCGCGTCAGACGCTTCAGGCCAGCGGCAATCAATTGCTTACCGAACAGGTTGTTGCAGACGGATGCCAAGTCGATCGCACGCTGCGTCGGCGAGGTCGAGCTAGGGGTGTCCGTTCGGCAAGGACCCGAGTGGTGCAACTGGCCGCCACAGCAGCAGGTGGTGCTGCCAGAATGCTGTCAGCCGATTCTGAAGAACTACGACAGTAATTCTGAAAGTCACAGCCGACGGGAATCGCCGAGCGACTCAACTGAGTCTCACCTCCGCCAGCAGCGGAAGCGCAGCAACGACTCCCGGCCCACACTGTCTACGAATGTACACAGTGCCGGAGCGCTGCGCGAGCAGAGCGGTATGTCCAGAGCCTCTCCCCGGCGTTGTAGAACTCGGACGTAGGAGGTCTCCTACTCGAGCGCGTGCATCGACTACGTGCCCCTAGAACTGATCTGAGGGTGCCATCCGATAGAAGAACGGCCCGAGCCCGCCGCGATTGATCGCGAACATCAGCTTCAGGAACTGCTCTTGAACTCCGGCGTTTTCGATACCA
>JAFAWJ010001080.1 GCA_019242065.1 Chloroflexota bacterium | reverse complement strand
GGTGGCTTGTCCACCGACACGAAGCCGCCCAGGTCGGAGGACACGAAAAAGAAGTTGTGCCAGCTGGCGAGCATGCTCTGGACGGCCGCGGCGTAGTAGGTGTTGCCGAACGCCTCGGCCTGCAGGTTGACCAGTTCGAGGGCTGCGTTGACGCCAACAATCGCCAGGAGCAGCGCTGCCTCAAGAGCATGTGCCAGCCGCCGCGGCGCGTGGCGTGGAGGGGGAGGGGTCTCCGCCGCTGGCGTCGGCGCCGGCGGCGCGCCGATCGTCAGGCTGTTGGGAGCGTCGATCACCAGAGAAGCACCTGCGCGCAACTCTAGGACCGCAAACTTGAATGAATCTGAGAACAGTTAGCGCGCGGTGACGGGCTCGTGGGCGCTCAGAAACGAGCGCACGTGGTCGACGGCTTTTGCCTTCAGCTCGGGCGTGTCCTTCCAGGGATACAGCGTGGCCTCGGCGTTGGGCGCCAGCGCCAGGACGTCTTCGCAAACCTGGTAGGGGTGGGCGGGCACATCGTCAGGCATCACCAGCAGCGGCGTCTGAACGCCTCGGGCGAAGTCGCGCGAGACGCTGTAGACAAAGTCCGGGTTGGCGCGGTACAGCGCGTTCAGGTACGCCTCGATCTCGGGGGCAGTGATGTCCGGTCGACCTTTCATGAGCTGCGGTCCCCAGACGTCGCGGCCGGAGCGATACATGACGTCCGGGTCTTCAGGCCGATGGCCCACGGGCTGGCACAGCACGCCCGCGACGACGCGGTTGGGTGCGCGTTCGATCAGCTTGAGCACGAACGGCCCGCCGATGCAGCAGCCCAGCGCCATGAATTCGCCGATGCCGAGGTGGTCCATCAGCCCGAGCTGGTCGTCGGCGAAGGCGCCCCACGGGTCCGTGGTGTCGAGCGGACCACGCGACTCGCCCTCATTGGCGTTGCGCTGGTCCATGGTAATGACGTGGTAGGTGTTCTTCAGTCCGTCGAAGAAGTTGTAGACGGCGGTTGGCCAGTTGCTCACACGCGAGTTCAAGCCGCCGCCGGGCATGACCAGAAGAGGGAACCCAGAGCCAGCTTCCTCGTACCGGATTCGGACAGGTCCGCGCTCGTAATGTGGCATCGCTGACACTGTACTCCCCGCTACGATGGCTCTGGTTTCCAAGGAGCAGTTGCCTGTATGTCTGAATCGACCAGTCTGCCGATGCGTACGCTGGGACGCACGGGTCTCCGCGTCACCCAACTTGGCTACGGCGCGATGGAATTGCGTGGTGGACCGCGTGGCAGGCCCATCGACGATCAACAGGCCGAGCGGATTCTCAAGGCTGTCGTCGACAGCGGCATCAACTACATCGACACGTCGATCGACTACGGCGTGAGTGAGGAGCTCATCGGTCGCCACCTCGCCGATCGGCGCTCCGAGTATTTTCTTGCTTCAAAATGCGGGTGCTGGGCCGGAGAGGCGCGCGAGGCGACCGCCGACGGCCGCCAGCCGCACGTCTTCACCCGCGAGAATATCGTCGCTGGCGTCGAGCAGAGCCTGCGCCGCATGCGGACCGACTACCTGGACGTGGTCCAGTTCCACGCCAGTCCGACGCCGGCGACACTCCAGGAGCAAGGCGCCCTCGATGCGTTGCTGGAGTTGCAGCGCGCCGGCAAAGTGCGCTTCGTCGGGATGTCCGGCACGCTGCCCAATCTGCCCGATCAGATCGCGATGGGCGTGTTCGACGTCTTTCAAATTCCGTATTCCGCCATTCAGCGCGAGCACGAAGCGGCGATCTCGACCGCCGCGACGCAGGGTGCGGGCACCGTGATCCGTGGCGGCACGGCGCGTGGCGCACTGGCCGACGACAAAGAAAACACTGCACCGCTGGGCATGTCGACCGGGCAGGTGCGCGACATCTGGGAGCGAGCCGACCTGGACGACTTGCTGGAGGGCGCCAGCCGTCAGGAGTTCGTGTTGCGCTTTACGCTCAGCCATCCGGACCTGCATACCACGATCGTCGGTACGACGGATGTCGGCCATCTCGAAGCGAATCTGGCGGCCGCGCGCAAGGGGGCGCTACCGGCGGATGTGTACGCCGAAGCCAAACGGCGACTGGCGGTGGACGCATGACGTTGACCACCCGCCAGATTGGTCCGTGCTTCGCCGCCGAGGCAGAGGGCCTGGATTTGCGCGAGCCCCTGTCGGCCGAAGATGTGGCGGCCGTCCACGCCGCGATGGACACCTACGCTGTCCTCGTCTTCCACGACCAGCCCCTGACCGACGAGCAGCACCTGACCTTCAGCCGCCGTCTCGGGGAGCTGGAGGACGCCACCGGCACCAGCCTGCGTGAGGCCGACGAGTACCGCCTGCCGACGACCTTTGCCGACGTCTCCAACCTGGACCAGAACCAGCAGGTGCTGGCGCTCGACGACCGTCGGCGTCTGTTTGCCATTGGCAATCGCCTGTGGCACTCCGACAGCTCGTTCAAGGTGGTGCCCGCGAAGTATTCGTTGCTGCGCGCCGTGGCGATCCCGTCCAGAGGCGGCAACACGGAGTATGCCGACATGCGCGCCGCCTACGATGCGCTGGACGACGAGACCCGCGTCGTGGCCGAAGACCTGATCTGTGAGCACTCGCAGCTGTATTCGCGCCTGCAGTTGGGTTTCACCGACTTCACCGATGCCGAACGCGTGCGCTTCAAGCCGGTGCGCCAGCGCCTGATTCGTCGGCATCCATCGACCGGCCGAAAATCGCTGTTCCTGGCCTCACACGCGGGGCGGATCGTCGGCTGGCCCACGGCGGAGGCGATGGGTTTTCTCAAGGACCTGACCGAGCACGCCACCCAGCGGCAGTTCGTGTACGCCCACAACTGGCGCGTTGGCGACCTGGTGATGTGGGACAACCGCCGCACCATGCACCGCGGGCGGCCCTTCCCGGCTGACGAGCCGCGCGATGTGCGCCGCACGACGCTCGTCAGCGAGGGCCCGACCGCCGATCAGGTGGGCTGACGTTCGGTTTCCGGAATACCTCGGACTGGCGGCATGTTCAGCGTTGTGGATATGAGCCAGACTGACCCGAATGCTCGCTTCAATGCGATCAACGTCGACGTGATCGAGCAGTTCCGCACCAACGACGGCAAGATCGAATCCGGGATGTTCAAAGGCGCACGCCTGCTGCTGCTGACGACCACCGGGGCGAAAAGTGGCCAGACGCGGGTCAACCCGCTGGCCTTTACGCGCGACGGGGACAACTACGTGGTGATTGCCTCCAAGGGTGGCGCGCCGGCGCATCCGGATTGGTACCGCAACCTGGTGGCGCATCCGGACGTGACGGTGGAAGTCAGCATGGCGGACGGCAGCAAGCGGTTCGAGGCACGCGCCCGCGTGACGGAAGGCGACGAGCGGCAGCGGTTGTTCGACGCGCAGGCGAAGATCATGCCCGGGTTCGCGGAGTATCAGCGCAACACGGCGCGACAGATACCAGTTGTAGTACTCGAACCTCGCTGACGCGGCCTACCCCGAGATCTTGCAGGTACCGATCTCGGGGGTGTCCTCGGCGTTGATCGTCTGGACGATCTCTTCCTGCTGCCCATTCAGCTTCAGCATGAACTGCTGGGCCTTGCCCTGATGATCGGTCTTGTTCATGATGAAGCGACCCGCCGGGAAGTCGGCTGACGGCTGCTCGTCGACGGTCTCCATCGCCGCGACGAGTTTGTCGGTATCCGACTTGCTCTGATAGTTCGACCGCTGCAGGCCGAGCTTGAGCAGCATGATCGCCGTCCAGGCCTGATAGCCTTGACCGCCGGGTCCGAATTTGTCG
>JAFAWJ010001017.1 GCA_019242065.1 Chloroflexota bacterium | reverse complement strand
CCGCCGGCAACCTGAGCGTCGACGTCGACCTGGCCGACCTGGAACGTGGCCGGACCGTCTCACGTCGCCACGCGTGCCTGTTCCGCGAGGGGACGAGTTGGCACCTGCGCGTAGAGCCGAGCGTCACCAATGAAACCAAGGTGGCCGGCAGAGCGCTGGCGCCCGGCCAAGAGGCGCTGCTGCATGACGGCGACGAGATTCTTCTCGGCGCGGTCTCGCTGACCTTTCGTGTCGACGCGGACCCCGAGGTCACGCTCGTTCGCCAGGCGCAAGCGCCCGCCGAGCTGCGATCCGACGGACTCGTGTGGCCGCTGGCGGCGCCGGAAGGCCGTCGCATCTGGATCGGTCGGCCACGCCAGGGAGCGGCGGGACAGCCGGATCTGATCGACCTGTCGGACCTGGCCGGCAGCCGCAGCGTCTCGCACCTGCATGTGCAGGTGTACCGCTCACCTGGCGGATGGATGCTCCACGAAGGCAAGACGACCAACCCGACGCTGGTTGCCGGACGCGAGCTGGCTCCAGGTGAGGACGTGCCACTCACCGACGGCGACTCGATCCAGCTCGGTCGCGTGCTGGTGACGTTCCACGAAAAGCGCGTTGCGCGTCGCGTCGCTTCGGACATTCTGCTGCTGGAAGTCGACCGCGACGAGGTGACCATCGATCCGGGTCGCCAGGATGTGCTCAATCTGCGACTGGTCAACGCCACCGGCCGAGTCGAACAGGTCGACGTCGCCGTCGAAGGTCTGCCGCAGGACTGGTACCACATCGTCCAGACGGATGGGACGCGCGGCCCAACCTGGCGGGTACAGCTGGTTCCAACCGGACCCGATCTGACCAATCCGGTTCCGAATTCGTCGGCCACGGCCACGCTCGTGCTGTTTCCGCCGCGCGCGCCACAGTCACGCGCGGGGACCTATCCGATTTCGATTTCCGCGACGACGCGCGGTGAAGACATGGTGGAGCAGGTGGTGCCCAGCCGCGTCCATCTGCTGCCGTTCGAAGGCCTCACCCTTGCGATCGAGCCCCCCGAGGCGCACGGCGCAAGCGGCAAGTACTTGGCGGAGGTCGTCAATTCCGGCAACGTCGACGCCGCGGTCGAGCTGATCCTCGAGACGGATCCCGGCCTCAAGCTGACCGCCGATCCCGACCGACTGCAGCTGGCCAATGGCGCCGATCAGCGCACCGCGCTCAAAGCCCGCGTGCACCACCACTGGTTTGGTCCCAAGAAGACGTACGGCTTCCACGTGACCGCGGTGGCCGGCTCGCAGCGCGCGCGCGAGGGCGCGTTGCTGGTGTGCAAGCCGATTATCCCTGAATGGCTACAGGCGATCCTGTCCAGGCTGTTCGCCATGTTCAGTCCGATCGCGATTCCGGCGATGACGCTCGTGTTGCTGATGGGGCTCGCCTACCTGTTCCTCAGGCCGCCGGAGATCAAGTCGTTCTACGCCAGTGCGCCGGCGGTGCCCGCGGGCGGCACGACGCAGCTGAACTGGAGCGGCGATCGTGTCGCCGGGGTGAGCATCGACCCGCCGCTGGCGACCAAACCGGACAACAAGTCCGACGGCAGCATCGATGCCACTCCCGACAAGACGACTGAGTACACGCTCACGCTCAAAAACTGGATAGGTCTGTCGAGTACCGCCAAGGCGACGATCGGCGTGGTGAAGATCAACACGTTTTCGGCTACCGCCACCCAACTGTCGCAGGAAGGTCAGGAAGTCACGCTCAAGTGGGATACCGACGGCGCGCAGACGGTCCAGGTCGATCCGGGTGACGAGATCAAAGATGCCAAGCCGTCAGGTGAAGCCAAGGTCCATCCCGCCGGGAATGTCACCTACACGCTGACGGCGACCGGCAATGGCGGTGTGAGCGTGACCCAGTCGATTCCCATCGTGATTGGCCTGCCGGTCATCAAACGCTTCGAGGTGACCGATCCACCGGCGGGCACACGCGTGTATCCCGGTGGCCAGGTGAAACTCAACTGGCAAGCGGATGGGGCCACCAAAGCGGTGATTACCGTCGACAAGGGCGATGTGTCGCCAGGCCACAAGGAATTGGAGGTGTCGTCTGGACCGCCGGCGACCGTCCAGCCGATGGCCAGTGGCGACGTGACCTACACGCTGACGGTCAGCAACGCGGCGGGCAGCGCGCCGCCGGCGACGCAAAAAGTGAGCGTTTCGCCGGTGTCGATCAGCCAGTTCCTGGCCAACCCTGACACGGTGACCTCGGGCACCGCGTCAAACCTGGCGTGGCAGATCGAAGGTGCCAACGACACCACCCAGATCTCGATTGACCCGGGCATCGGCAAGGTCCCGCCCCAGGGACAGCGGCCGGTGACGCCCGGCGAGACCACCGACTACACGCTCACGGTCCAGGGCGGCAGCGACCCGCCGCTTCAGCAAAAGACCACGGTCACGGTGAAGGCGCCGACGCCAGTGATCTCGGTGTTTACCGCGCCCACGCCGTCGGTCAACGCTGGCGACCAGGTGCGCCTGACCTGGAATGTGCAGAATGCCGACACCGTCCAGATCCAGACTGGCGACGGGTTCCTGATCTTGAAGGAATCGCCCCAGTTGCAGGGCAGTGTGATCGACACGCCGCCGGGGCCGACGACGTACATCCTCACGGCCAAGAATTCGGCGGGCCAAACGACGAAAGACTTCAGCGTCGACGTTAAACCACCGGGGGCCACACCCGGTCCAGCGACCCCGTCGCCAAACGCCGCACCGGCGGCCAGTCCGGCACCCGCACCCAAGCCATGACGATATTCAAGAGGAGGACCCGGTGACGCTGCGCATCAAGTTGTTCGGTTCACTCGAGCTGGAGCGCGACGGCCGACCTCTGGCGCGCTTCGCGAGTCGCAAGTCGGGCGAGCTGTTCGCCTACCTCGCGCTCAATCGCAAAGCCCCGCACACGCGCGAGCACCTGGCGGGTACCTTCTGGGGCGATTCCTCTGAGGAGCGCGCGCGGCATACGCTGAATACCACGCTGTGGCGCATCAACCGCGTCCTGGAGCCCGCCCCTGGCGAGGCCGCGGCCGGCGAACGGAGCTATTTGCGCGTCACCCCGCAGCATATTGGCTTCAACGCTGCCAGCGGCGTCTGGCTGGATGTGGCGGAGTTCGAGACGCGGTGTGAGCTGGCCGAGCAATCCGAGGCGCCGACCCGCTACGCGCTCTACGCGCAGGCAGTGAACCTGTACCGCGGCGATCTGCTGGCGGATTGCTACGAAGACTGGTGCGTCGTCGAACGCGAGCGCTTGCAAGGCCTGTACGTGCGCGCGCTGGCGCAACTGATGGCCTACAACTCAGGTAATACCGAATACGACCTGGCGATTGATTGCGCCCGTCGCATCCTCACCTGCGATCCGCTGCGCGAGGAGGTCCACCGCGACCTGATGCGCCTGCACCTGCACACCGGTCAGCCGGCGGCCGCGCTGCGCCAGTATCGGCAGTGCGAGGACCTGCTCCGCGACGAGCTCGGCGTGGAGCCGGCACCCGAGACGCGCGCGCTACTGACGCCCATTCTGGGCGCCGCGTCGGCCTCGGATCCAACCCGGTTGCGGCGATCCAGCGTGACGCCGCGCGACCTGGTGGCGGTGGCCGCCAAGATTCAGGATCTGGCCGAGGCGTGCGATGCCGCGCAGTCGCAGCTGCATGAAGCCATGGCGTTGCTGCGGGAGCTGACGGCCGAGCTGCGAGCGGAGTCTCGATCTGGACCGGTGGTCGTGCCGCTGGGTCGCGCGGTGGGCGGTAAGGTCTGAACGGGGTGGTGATCCTTGTGACTCTGCCGTGTCCGTCAGGTGGTTCAGTAGGCGTGTGCAGTCGACCCCGCCACGAGGGCATGCATGAGCTCACTCGACGAACGCAGTCATACGTTCGTCGTCAGGATCTGGGAAGAGCGCCGCGACGTGGCGGATGCCGTGCCGACGTGGCGCGGGCGTGTGGACGACGTGAGAACGGGAGTGCGCAAATACTTCACCACGCTCGAGGATCTGGTCAGTTATCTGAGTCACGAGTCAGGTATGGTTGGGCCTGGCCAGGAACCCATCCCGCTGTCCCCCTCCCAACGCCGCCACTGACGCCGGACCATCCGCGATGCGTGTTTCCTGATGCGTGTTTCCTAAGGATCGCGTGTCGATACCACGCAAGGTGGGACAGGTGATCGAGAACGTGAACATCCGTGTGTCGGTTACTCGCGGGAGTGGCCAATGACCACGACCGTCCCCGCGCCGCCGCGCGCGTCATCGGCCGAGCTCCAGG
>JAFAWJ010000792.1 GCA_019242065.1 Chloroflexota bacterium | reverse complement strand
TCTCCAGTGTGAAGTTTGGTCTTCTGTACGAAATGCAGCTCCCGCGGCCGCTCGATAGCGATCAGTGGCATGCTGACGAGGAGCTCGTCATGGTCCAGAACACGCTGGAGCAGATCGAGCTCGCCGACCGTCTGGGCTTCGACTATGTGTTCTTCGTCGAACACCACTTCCTGGAGGAGTACTCGATCTCCTCCGCGCCCGAGATCATGCTCGCCGCGGCGGCGGCGCGCACGCGGCGGGTGCGACTTGGCCACGGGATCATCCAGATGCCGCCGCTGCAGAACCACCCGGCGCGCGTCGCCGAGCGCATCGCCACCCTTGACCTGGTCTCGAAGGGGCGGGTGGAGTTCGGGACTGGCGAGGGTGCGACCACCACGGAGCTAGCGGGCTTTGGCACCGAGCACTCGCAGAAAAAGGAAGCCTGGGAGGAGGCCACGCGCGAGTGCTTACGCATGATGTCGGAAACGCCGTACCCGGGCTACTCGGGGACCTATTTTTCCATGCCCGAGCGGAATCTGATTCCGAAGCCGCTCCAGCAGCCGCATCCACCGGTCTGGGTCGCCGCCGCCCGGCGTGAGACGGCCATGATCGCGGCCCGACTCGGCATGGGGGCGATCGGTTTCGGCTTCGAGACACCCGAGGAAGCCGACGAGCGTGTCGCCCGCTACTACGACCTGATTCGCCGCTGCCGCGCGCCGATTGGCAAGGCGATGAATCCGGCATTGGTGACCGTCGGCAATATGCTGTGCGCGCCGACGGACGAACTGGCGGTGGAGCGCGGGTTGGAGGGGGCGCAGTTCTTCGGGTTTTCACTCGGCTGGACGCATGGGCCGGTCAAGCACGGGCGCGATCACGTGTATCGCGAGTTCCGCCAGCGCCAGGCGGACCAGGCCAGCGCGGCGTCGCGGGAGGCGGCGACTTCGCTGGAGCCAACGGACGAAAGTGCGCGGGCGCTGTATCGCGCGGGGCGGCGCGGGCTGTTTATCGGGTCGCCGGAGTACATTCGCACCAACCTGCGCAGCTACGAGCAGGCGCACATGGACGCGGTGCTGTTCTTTGTGCAGTGTGGTCCGCGGCAGCACGAGCACATCATGGAGTCGATGGAGCTGTTCGGGACGGCGGTGTTGCCGGAGTTTGCGGAGCGGCACGGCGAGCAGCAGAAGTGGCGCGAGGCGCAGCTTGACGGGGTGAAGTTTCCTGTCAACTCCACGATCTGAGTTTCGTGTGCGGGGCCGATGGACGCTCGGCGCCTTTCTCCTGCGGAGGGCCTGTGGGTCGTCGACGCCGCTCTCCCGCGGCGGTCGACGTGGATCCCCGGTCGGGAAATTAGGGTGACGCCTCGATGGTAAGTGTGGCGGAAGTCGCCGACGGTGAGATGCGCGCGGCGCTCGATCGGGCGGAGACTGCGCTCGACGATGGCGACTACACCGGGTCGGTGCATCAGTGCGTCGCGGCGTACGGGCGGCTCATTGCTTTGCGGCCGGACATGATCATCGCCGGGCGCTTTGGACCCGCTTCACCTCCGCCGCAAGTCGGGAGGCCAAGTCCGGGCGCGGGCGGCGGCGGCGCGCTCGGGGGTGTCGGCATGGCCGCGCCGCGGCCGTGGCCGTCGGATCACGGTGTGCGCTTCGCCACCGACGCACAGGGCACTCCGAGCCTGACCTTTGCCAAGGAGCGCTTCACGCTCAGCGAGGCGGCGACGTACTTCGAGTACACGCTGGACATGGTGCTTCGCGCGCAGCGGCGGCCCGCGATCAAGCCAGATTAACGGCTAAAGGCGAGTCCGAACAGCTGGCGGGCGTTGTCGCTCAAAATCGCGTGGGTGGCGGCCTCGCCCAGGTTGGCGTTGCGCACGACCGCTTGCGGCTCCGGATCCATGATCGGAAACGGGTAGTCCGATCCGAGCAGGACGTGATCGGCGCCCGCCAGGTCCACCAGGTAGCGCAGCGGTGCCGGGTCGTAGACCACCGAGTCGAAGTACAGCCGCGCGAAGCCGGGGCGGGGATCCGCTACCTCGTCGCGATGGATCTCGAAATTGCGGACCAGGCGGCCAAGGGCATACGGGATCCCGCCGCCGCCGTGGGCGACCAGCATGCGCAAATCGGTGTGCTTGGTCAGCACACCCGCGTACAGCAGGCGCGCGACGGCGATGGCGGTGTCGTTCATTCGACCGATCGCGTTCGGCAGGTCGTAGCTGGCCAGGCGCGGCTCGCCATACAGGTACAGTGGATGGAGGACGACCGGTAGCTCGAGACGCGCGGCGGTGGCCCACAGGCCGTCGAGGTCCGGATGGTCGAGGTCCACACCGGGGGCAAACGTGCCGATGGTCAGTCCGCGGTAGCCCATGGCGTGCGCGGCCTCCAGCTCGCGGACCGCAAGGGCGCCGGATTGCAGAGGCACGGTGGCAAGCGGGAAGAAGCGTGTATCGCCGGAGAGGGCCTCCAGAGTGGCAGTGTTGATGAAACGCGACCAGGTGGCGGCTTCCTCGGCGGGCAGCGTGTAGCCGAAGACGTCGGCCCATGGGCCCACGACGTGGATATCCATGCCCTGGGTGTCCAGCCAGGTATGCGCGGCGGGGATGTCCCAGAGGCGGGGCTGCATGGGGCGGGTTGGCTCGGTGTCTGGGAAGACGAACGCGAAACGGCCCTGGCCGAGGTCACGCAGGCTGATGTGCGGGAAGCTGCGCGGTGAGCGCTGGAGCTGCTCGACGATGGCGCGTGGGGTGAAGTGCGAGTGGGCGTCGACGATGGGACGATCGCGCGTCACAATCCAGACTTTACACTCTCCGTGTGACAGCCTGGACCTGGTGGCAGCGGGGGCTCATTTACCAGATCTACCCGCGCTCGTTCATGGACAGCAATGGCGACGGCACGGGTGACCTGCCGGGTATTGTGCAGCGGCTGGAGTACTTGCAGTGGCTGGGGGTGGATGCCATCTGGATCTCACCCATTTTTCCGTCGCCCATGGCGGATTTTGGCTACGACGTCTCCAATTACACGGAAGTCGATCAGCGCTTCGGCACACTTGCCGATTTCGATGCGCTGGTTGAGGCGGCGCACGCGCACCAGATCCGCGTCATCCTGGATTACGTGCCGAACCACTCGTCGGACCAGCACCCGTGGTTCCTTGCCTCGCGGGCGAGCCGCGACAACCCCAGGCGCGACTGGTATCTGTGGCACGACCTCCAGCCCGACGGCCGACCGCCCAACAACTGGTTGTCGTCGTTCGGCGGCAGCGCCTGGGAGTTTGACCCGACCACCCAGCAGGCGTACTACCACGCGTATCTCAAGGAGCAGCCGGACCTCAACTGGCGGAATCCGGAGCTGCAGGCGGCGATGTACGACGTCCTCCGCTTCTGGCTGAAGCGCGGCGTGGACGGATTCCGCATCGACGCGCTGCGCCAGGTCGTCAAAGACGCAGAGTTTCGCGACAATCCACCAGATCCTGACTGGACGCCAGGTCAGGACCCGTATCACCGGTTACTGCCGCTGCACTCCGCCGATCAACCGGAGCTGATGGATATCGTCCACCGCTTCCGCGAGGTGACTGAGGAGTATCCCGAGCGCGTGCTGATTGGCGAGCTGTGGCTGTCGATTGCGCGCCTGGTGGCGTACTACGGTCGGGAGGGGCGTGGGCTGCACCTGCCGTTCAACTTCCATTTGATTTTGACGCCGTGGCAGGCGACGGCAATCTCGGCGCTGATCGACACGTATGAGGCCGCCTTGCCGCCTGGCGCATGGCCCAACTGGGTGCTTGGCAATCACGACCGCTCGCGCGTGGCGACGCGTGTCGGCGCGGCACAGGCACGGGTGGCGGCGATGCTGCTGCTGACGCTGCGCGGAACGCCAACGCTGTACAACGGCGACGAGATCGGCATGCATGACGTGCCGATTCCGGCCGACCAGGTGCAGGACCCGTTCGAGAAAAACGTGCCGGGAATTGGCGTTGGGCGCGACCCGGAGCGGACGCCGATGCAGTGGAGCCCGGGGGCCGGTGCAGGCTTCACGACGAGGGTGCCGTGGCTGCCGCTGGCGGAAGACTATCGGCAGGTGAATGTCGAGGTTGAACGCCAGGATGCGCGCTCGATGCTGAGCTTGCATCGCCGGCTGATTGAGCTTCGACGTCGGACGGCGGCGCTGTCGGTGGGGGCGTACAGCCGCGTGTATGACGACGAGGATGTGCTGGTGTACGAGCGGTCGGCGGGCGGCGAGCGGGTGCGAGTGGCGCTGAACCTGTCACACGCGGCGCGCAGCCTGGCGTGGGCGGAGCCGCGGGCGCAGGTTGTGGTCTCGACGCATCTCGACCGCGACGGCGACGTGGGCGA
>JAFAWJ010000771.1 GCA_019242065.1 Chloroflexota bacterium | reverse complement strand
GTGTCGCGACGCGGCAATCCACCTACTTCAGTCTGTTCCTCATCCTGGAAACCGCGGTCGCCGGCGTCTTCACCTCGGTGGACCTGTTCCTGTTCTTCCTGTTCTGGGAGCTGGAACTCATCCCGATGTTTCTCATCATCGGCATCTGGGGCGGAGTGCGGCGCGAGTACGCTGCCTTCAAGTTCATCCTGTTCACGGTCGGCGGCTCGGCGTTCATGCTGGTCGGCATCTTCCTGGTGGCCTTCTTCGGTCCCCAGCCGATGACGTTCGGCATTCCGCAGATCGCCCAGTTCAACTTCGCCCAGTACGGGACGGGCATCGCCTCGCTGGGCGGCATCGCCTTCATCCTGCTGTTCCTCGGCTTCGCAGTCAAAGTGCCGATCTTCCCGCTACACACGTGGCTGCCCGACGCGCACGTCGAAGCGCCCACGGCGGGCAGCGTCATGCTCGCGGGTGTGTTGCTGAAGATGGGCGGCTACGGTCTGTTGCGGCTGTGCATCACGCTGTTGCCGCAGGCCGCGCATGACTGGCAGTGGCTGCTGATCATCCTGGCCGTCGTCAACAGCATCTACGGCGCCTTCGTGGCCCTGGCCCAGACCGACCTGAAGAAGATGATCGCCAATTCGAGCATCAGCCATATGGGCTACGTGGTGCTCGGCATTGCGGCGCTGAGCCAGGTCGGCTTCAACGGCGCGCTGCTGGTGATGGTCGCGCATGGTCTGTACAGTGGGCTGCTGTTCAGCATGGTCGGCCTGGTCTACGACCGCACGCATACGCGTGAGATCGGCCTGATGGGCGGATTGGCCGCGCGGATGCCGTTCATCGCGACGGTGTTCTTCATCGCCGGCCTGGCGTCGCTCGGACTTCCGGGACTGGCCGGCTTCGTTGCCGAATTCACGACCTTTATTGGCGCGTACGCGGTGGTGCCGCTGGCCACGATCTTGTGCGTCTGCACCATCGCGATTACGGCTGGTTACATTCTGTGGCGGTTGGGCTCAGTGTTTTACGGACCATTAGTCCAGGATTGGGCGACGCTCGGCGACGCCATCTGGCGTGAGCGTGTAGCGGTCGGCATTCTCGCCGCGGCGACCGTCCTGGTCGGCGTAGCGCCGTCGGTGATCACCGATCTCTCGGCGGGCGGCGTCGCGCCGATCGCGGCCGAGGTGAGTCTGGGGGCCCAGCGCTGATGCCCAGCTATCAGGGCGTGCCGCTGCCGACGATGTCGCCCGAGGACCTGGTCCTCGGCCTGACGTTGCTGTCGCCGGTGATCATCATCGTGCTCACGGCCATCCTCGTGCTGCTCATGGATCTGATCGTCACCGACTGGCTGTCACGCCGTCCGCTGATGTGGGTCTCGTGCCTAGGACTGCTGGCGTCCCTGGGGGCGTGCGGCTTCCTGTACCTGGGTGGCTACGCCGGCAAGAGCGCGTTCGGCGGCTTCCTGGTCGCCGACGGGTTCGCGCTGTTCTTCGAGGCCCTGTTCTGCCTGGCAGCCATCCTGGTCATTCTGTCGGCGACGACGTTCGCCGACCGCCAGGAGCTGTTCGAGGCCGAGTTCTACATCATGGTCCTGTTCAGCACGAGCGGCCTGATGCTGATGGCCTCGGGCAACGAGCTGATGACGATCTATCTCGCGCTAGAAGTGACCAGCCTGTCGCTGGCGTTTCTGGCGGCCTGGAACAAGCGCGACACGATTGCTGGCCAGGGGCTCAAGAGCACCGAGGCCGGCATCAAGTTCTTTCTGCTGAGCGCGATGTCCACCGCCATGCTGCTGTACGGTATGGCGCTGCTGTACGGGGCGACCGGCGCCACGACCCTGGCCGACATTTCGCGGGTCATCACCGGCACCCCGACGCCCGCGGCGCTGCTGAGCGTAACGATGCTGGTGGCCGGCCTGGGCTTCAAGATTGCCGCGGCGCCGTTCCAGCTGTGGACGCCTGACGTGTATCAGGGGGCGGCGACACCCGCGACGGCCTTCTTCTCGGTCGGCTCGAAGGCCGCCGGCTTTGCCGTGTTGCTGCGCATCTTCAACGGCGCCCTGCCGGGCATCTCGGCCGAGTGGACCGTGCTGTTCGGCGTGCTGGCGTTCATCACGATCACGGTTGGCAACCTGATTGCCATCGTCCAGACGAACATCAAGCGCCTGATGGCGTATTCGAGCATCACCCACGTGGGCTACATGCTGATCGGGCTGGCCGCGGCGAGCGTGGCGGGCTCCAGCGCGGTGATGTTCTATCTGGTGGCGTACACCTTTACGAACCTGGGCGCGTTCATCGTGATCACGATCATGGCCAACTACGTGCCGGACGACGAGATCCCCGGCTACGGCGGGCTCGCCCAACGGTCGCCCATCCTGGCCGGCGGTCTGAGCGTGGCGCTGCTGTCACTGGCGGGAATCCCGCCGTTTGTCGGCTTCTTTGCCAAGCTGTACCTGTTCCTGGCGGCCATTCGCGCCGACAGCCTGGGGCTGCAGCTGCTGGTGCTGTGGGCAGTGCTGATGTCGGCGGTGTCGCTGTACTACTACGGGCGGGTCATCCACGTGATGTGGATGCGCGAGCCGACCGAGCCTGTCCAGGTGCGCCCCGCGAGCTTCAGCCAGGGCCTGGCGCTGGGCGCGAGCTTGATCGGTGTCCTGGCCTTCGGCATCCTGGCCGCGCCCTTCCTGAACGCCGCCACGGCAGCATCCAGTTCTTTTTTCCGCTAGGAAGGTTTGTTTGGAGGGAGTTCGCGCATGCGCGAACTCCTCACTTGGGCGCATGCGCCCAAGTGCCCAGCGGTGCATGCACCGCTGGGTGCTGACGCAGCGGGTCAGGGGGCTGCCGCCCCCCGCCGCCGTTCGCTCCCTTCGGTCGCTCACTCCCGCGGCGACCCCCCGCGTTACGTGCTATCCGCGATTGGTGCCATCGTCGTCACCGGGCAATGTCGTCACTTCGTGACAAATCTGTTTCGCGCCAGCGACACAGCCGCGCGCCGCGGCAT
>JAFAWJ010000732.1 GCA_019242065.1 Chloroflexota bacterium | reverse complement strand
TGGAACACACCGGGACGAGGACGGGGTTGGGACACACGGGACGGCAGGCGCGGGACGGGTTAGTCGCCGCTGCTATCTGGGGATTACGGGGGGATCCTGGGCAACGTCACGTGTGACCAGGAGCAACAGTTTGCACAGATCGCCCTGATGCGGCTCCAGGACGTACGATGGCGGCTGCGTGCTGACCTGGGACGACGGCTTCGCGGAGCGGTACGAGGAATGGTCGGCGCATATGACCGCCGACATTCCGTTCTACGTGGATCTTGCTCGCCAGGCGGACGGTCCGCTCGTGGAGCTGGCGGTCGGCAACGGGCGGGTCGCGATTCCCGTCGCACAGGCGACTGGCAGACGCGTCATCGGCATCGATATGTCGCACAACATGCTGGAACAGGCACGCGCCAATGCGGCGGCCGCCGGCGTGCAGCTCGATTTGCGCTGGGGCGACATGCGCGACCTGGACCTGGAGGAGCCGGCCGGCCTGATCTATTGTCCGTTCCGCTCGCTCATGCACCTGCCCACCTGGGCCGACCGCCGACGCACGTTCGAGCGTGTGGCGGCCGTGCTCCGGCCAGATGGTCGCTTCGCGTGGAATGTGTTCATCTTCGACCACCAGCTTGCCGTGCGCAACGACGGGACCCACCAGGACCGACCGGTGCCGCACACGCTGCGCTACTCGGTGCCGGACAACCGCATCGACATCCTGCGTGACGACGGGGCGCACAGCTCGCTGTGGTGGGGGACGAAGAACGAGTGGCTGGGGCTGCTGGACGTCGCGGGTCTGGAGGTGGAGGCGATGTACGGCGGATTCGCGCGCGAGCCCCTGACGGAGGCGAGCCGCGAATACGTGGTCGTAAGCCACCCACGGAGTTGACTCCGGAGCCGAGTCGCGAAGCAGGTTGTCGTGGCTAGCCTTCGAAGCTGACTCGCGACGCGAAGGTCAGCGGCCGGACAGGCGCTCGACGACGGGGGCGAAGGACTCCATGAACTCGTCGGACACGAGGATGTAGGACAAACCCAGGCGGGCGCGGCGGTCGACCAATTGATCGCACATTTGACCCAGGCTACCGACCAGCGCGGCCACCGAGCCGCGGGCGGCCAGGTCCTGGGCGGTCAGGTTCATTCGCGCCGCCATCCAGCGCGGCACCTGGTCGCCCACGGCCATCAGGTTGATGTTGAGCTCGATCTCCCCAAAGCGATCGCCCGCGGCGTCGCGGATCCAGCCGATGCGCTCGGCGGCCACGGCCTCGGGCGTGTCGGGCGGCAGGCCGAGGCCTATGATGTCGGCTTCACGCGCCGCCAGGCTCAGCATCTGCCGACCACTGCCGGCCACCAGAATGGGCACGTGCGGCTGCTGGACCGGCAGCGGCGAGATCTCGGCGTCGGCCGACTGATAGTGCGTGCCATCCGCGCCAGGGCGTCGGCCTGCCAGCAGCGACTTGAGGATGCCCAGCGACTCGGCCAGGCGCTCGACACGCACCTTGCCCGAGTCGAAGCCGAGGCCGAGCATATGGTTTTCGGCGGCCGAGTCCGGCCGGCCGGCGCCGACTCCAAGCTCGACGCGTCCGCCCGAAAGCAGATCGAGCGTGGCCACGTCCTTGGCCAGGGTGACGGGGTGGCGGAGGTCGTTGGCGAAGACGTAGGTGCCCAGGCGCAAGGAGTGGGTGACGGTGGCGGCGGCAGCCAGGGCGGGCAGGGGGGCGAGGGTAAAGCGGAGATTGTCGGGGATGACGAGGCTGGCGTAGCCGAGGGCCTCGGCACGGCGGGCGCGGGTGAGCCATTCGTCGAGCGAGCGGGCGGCGGCGCTGACGACGCCGAAGCGAAACGGGCGCTGCCCTGTAAGTGGACGAACTTTCTCCATATAATGCGCGACTGTAGCGCATGCCTGCTGAATATGGACATAATTCCTCCGCAACGACGCGCCTGCGGGCGGACGCGCGCCGCAACCGCGACCAGGTGCTGGCCGCCGCGCGCGACGTCTTCGTCGAGCTTGGCGCCCAGGCGCCGCTGGACGAGGTGGCGCGGCGGGCGGGCGTCGGCATCGCTACCCTGTATCGGCGCTTTCCGGACCGCGCGGCGCTGCAGCGGGCAGTGGCGCTGGACGTCCTGGCGCTCGCCAGGGAGGCGGCGCTTGCCGCGGAGGCGGAGGAAGTCGACGCCGTGGCGGCACTCGGGCGGTACATGCACGCCGCACTTGACCTGCGCATCTCGGCGGTGATGCCGGCCCTGTTGGGGCAGATTTCGTTCGGCGACCAGGAGATGCGCCAGGCGCGTCAGCGAGCTGTCGAGCCTGTGCTGCGTATGCTTGTCGCCGGGCAGGCGGCTGGCGCGCTGCGGGCGGACATTGCCTTCGGCGATATTGGGACATTGCTGGTGCGGCTGAGTCGGCCGCTGCCAGGGGGGATGCCGGCGGCGGTTGATCGGCAGCTGGCGCATCGGCATGTGGACCTGTTGCTGGCGGCGCTGCGGGTCGCGCCAGCCGCGGGCGGCGCCGAATTGCCGGCGCCTGCGCTGAGTCTGGAAGCGCTGCAGCGGCTGGGCGGGCGCGGCGCAGGGGCGAGCGACGCGCGCGGGTAGGTCGGTTGGGGTTCCAGGTACACACCGTGTGAAGTAAGGACTCCTGACGGACGAGACTCGAGGACTTCGCGGCTCCGCCGTGGGTGAGACGTGGCACCCGTAACTCACGAGAGTGAGCACTTCTGCGGCTCGGCGCCGTGCGCGAGACGTACGACGCGAACCTGACGAGAGTTGGGGGACTTGGTGCCACCGCCGCGCATCAGGGTGCATGAGGTGCTCTCCGCGCCAGTGGCCGACCTGGGAGGGCATCGTGTACAAGGGACGCGCATTCATCGCTGGGGGGAACACATCGTGACCAGCCTCGCCAACAACGTGCGTGTCCGCGGGCCGATCCAGGGCCTGATGCAGGACTATCCACTCACCCTGCACCACATCTTCTGGCGTCTGGAGAAGCTCTTCGGGCCCAAGGAGATCGTGACCCGCCGCGAGCGGGGGATCCATCGCTACACCAACGCCGACCTGGCCAGGCGCGTGTATCGGCTGGCGAATGCCTTGCGGCGGCTGGGCGTCCAGCCGGGGGATCGCGTCGGTACGCTGGCGTGGAACAACTACCGCCACCTCGAGCTGTATTACGCGGTACCGCTACTGGGTGCGGTACTGCACACGTTGAACATGCGCCTGTTTGCGTCGCAGCTGGAGTTCGTCATCCGTGACGGAGGCGACCGATTTCTCTTTGTCGACGCCAGTCTGGTGCCGGTCCTCCAGAACCTGCGAGGCAAGCTCGAAGGCGTCGAGCGGCTGATCGTGCTGGCCGACGACCACGAAGCGATTCCCCAGCACACGCTGGGTGAGCTGATCGACTACGAGGACCTGATTGCCGACGAGCCGGAGTCGTTTGACTTTCCTGAGGTTGACGAGCGGGCTGCGGCGGCGATGTGCTACACGAGCGGCACCACCGGCAACCCGAAGGGCGTGGTGTACACGCACCGCTCGCAGTTCCTGCACGCCATGGGCAGCATGCAGGTAGGCAACATGGGTATTACCGAAGCGGACGTCATCCTGCCGGCGGTGCCGATGTTCCACGCCAATTGCTGGGGACTGCCGTACTCGGCGGGGATGTCCGGAGCCAAACTGGTCATGCTCGATCGCTGGGTCGGCGACGGCAACGCGTTCGTGGATATGGCGGAGGCCGAAGGGGCCACGATCCTGGGGGGTGTGCCGACCATTGCCATGAACCTGCTCACGACGCTGCAGTCCACCGGGCGGCGCCTGCCGCGCGTACGACGCATGTTGTGCGGCGGCTCGGCAGTCCCGGAAAACCTGATGCGCGGTCTGGATGAGCTGGGTATCCCGCTGTTGCATGCCTGGGGCATGACGGAGACCTCGCCGGTGGCCACGATCGCGCAGCCCAACAGTCAGCATGAGCGTGAGGATGAGCGCTTCCGGATTCGCCTGACGCAGGGTTTCATCCAGCCTGGAGTGGAGCTGCGCATCGTCGACCTGGCGACTGACGAGCCCCTGCCGTGGGATGGTCAAGCCTTTGGCGAGGTCCACGTGCGTGGGCCGTGGATTGCCAGTGGCTATCACCATGGCGCGGATCCGGAGCGGATGACTGAGGACGGGTGGCTGCGAACGGGCGACGTGGCGAAAGTATCGCCGGATGGCTTCGTGACGCTGGTCGATCGAGCCAAGGACGTGATCAAGTCCGGCGGCGAGTGGGTGTCGTCGGTGGACCTCGAAAATGCGATCATGGGGCATCCGGGGGTGGCCGAAGCGGCGGTGATTGGCTTGAGCCACCCGCTGTGGCAGGAGCGGCCGGTGGCGTACGTGGTGCCGCGGGCCGAGCATCGGGATGACCTGACGGCCGAAGATATCCGCAGCTATCTCAGTACGCGGGTGGCGAAGTGGTGGCTGCCGGATGAGGTCCGCTTCGTGAACGAGGTGCCCAAGACGTCGGTGGGCAAGTTCGACAAAAAAGCCCTGCGCGCGAGCGCCGCGCCGCTGGCGACCGGCCAGGCCCATGGAACGTAGTCTCGATCGGATCCTCACCACCCACGTTGGGAGTTTGCCGCGGCCGGATGAACTCATCGCGGCGTATCAGGCGAACGCGCAGGCGGCGGAGCTCGAGGGGCGGCTCGCGGCGGCGGTCGGCGAGGTGGTCAGGCGGCAGGTGGAGGTGGGGCTCGACGTCGTCAACGACGGCGAGTATGGCAAGGCCATGCGCGCGGCGGTGGACTACGGCGCGTGGTGGTCGTATGTCTACGAGCGGCTGGCCGGCTTCGAGGTGCGCGAAGGCGGCGTGTACGGCCAGAGCTTCGGGCCGACCTCCAGCCGGGATCGGGCCGATTTTCGCGAGTTCTACGCCACCGGGCAGGCGATGGCCGGCGGGGGTGGGAGCGGGAGCCAGCAGGCTACCGCCGGTAATCGTCTGGCGCAGATGGTGTGCACCGGTCCCGTGACGTACACCGGCCGCGAGATGATCGCGCGGGATATTCGCGACCTGAAGCAGGCGCTGGTGGGCCTCAACCCGCGTGAAGTCTTTATGACAGCGGTGTCGCCCGCGACGCTCCAGATCCTGCCCAATACACACTATGCCAGCCAGGAGGACTACACCTGGGCGCTGGCGGACGCGATCCGCGAAGAGTATCGGGCGATCATCGAAGCTGGCTTCGTGCTCCAGATCGACGATCCGGCGCTGGTCGACCTCTACGACTGGTGGTTTTCACAAACCGACGATATGTCCGGCTATCGGCGCTGGGCGGCGTTTCAGGTCGAGGCGGTCAATCACGCGCTGGAGGGCATTCCGGAGGACCGCGTGCGTTTCCACATTTGCTGGGGGAGCTGGCACGGTCCGCACAGCACGGACGTGCCGCTCAGTGAGGTGGTGGATTTACTGGTCCAGGTGAAAGCGCAGGCGTACTCGGTGGAGGCTGGCAACGTCCGCCACGAGCACGAATGGAAGGTGTGGCGCGAGACGCGGCTGCCGGAGGGCAAACTGTTGATCCCGGGTGTGGTCAGCCATGCCACCAACGTGCTCGAGCACCCGGAGCTGGTAGCGGACCGCATCCTGCGCTACGCGGAGTGCGTGGGGCGCGAGCGCGTCATCGCCAGCACGGATTGCGGTCTCGGCGGACGCATCCATCCTCAGCTGGCATGGGCCAAGCTGCGCGCGTTGCGACAGGGAGCGGATCTGGCCTCGCGTGCGCTGTGGTCCTGAGCGACGCCCGGAATGCAGGTTACCCGTGACGAGCTACTCGCCCGAGCGCGCGCGCTGGTCGAGCCGCTGAAGACGCGCGCCGCCGAGACCGAAGCCCTGCGCCACGTGCCCGCCGAGAACGTGCAGGCGATCGTCGGCGCCGACCTGATGAAAATCGCCACGCCCAGGCGCTTCGGCGGTTTCGACGTGCCGTACGCGACCATGCTCGAAGCGGCAGTGATCCTTGGATCCGGCTGCGGCTCGACCGGCTGGTGTTACGCACTGTGGGCGGTGGACAGCTGGCTCGCCGGACTGTTTCCGCTCGCCGCGCAGGAGGAGATCTTCGCGACCGGACCCGACGTACTCATCTCGGGGACCTATAACCCACTGGGCGGTCGGCTGACGCCGGTGGCGGGTGGCTATCGCTTCAGCGGACACTGGGAATTCGCCAGCGGCTGCCACTGGTGCCAGTGGATTTTCCTGGGCGGGCGCGGCCCCGACGACCAGGTGATGTGGGTGGCCTTGCCGCGCGGCGACTTCGAGATCGTGGACACCTGGTTTGTCTTCGGACTGCGCGGCACCAGCAGCCAGGACATCGTCGTCGACGACGTGTTCGTGCCGGAGCACCGCGCCGTACGCGTCGCGGATATCAGGGCCGGCGGTCGCGACAGCGCAGCGTGGCAGACGCACCGGCAGGCCCGCTACTGGCTGCCATTCGGCACCCTCCTGGTGTGGGACCTGGTGGCGCCGGGTATCGGCATCGCCAGGGCAGCGGTCGACGAGTTCGCCGCGCGGTTCACGGGCAAGCGCGGCGCTGGACGAACGGCGGAGTCCGGTTCGGTGCAGACGCGCCTGATCGAGTCCGCGGCGGAGGTGGACGCCATCCACGCGCTGATGCGTCAGGACCTCGCCGAGATGTTCGAGCGCGCCGAGGCGGACGATACGCTGACGGCTCTTGACATCGCCCGCTTCGAGCGCGACAAGGCCTACGTGGCGACCGTCGCGTTGCGGGCGGTCCACCGCCTGTACGACGCCAGCGGAGGGCATGCGATCTTCAACCCCGATCCGCTACAGCGAATGTACCGCGACGCGACCGCGGTGGCGCATCGCGACCGACTGGTCCTCGATTTTGGAGGAGAGAATTTCGCCCGACTGCGGCTGGGACTGGAACCGGTTCCACGCCTGTTCTGACCAGCGGCCGAGTGGACCACCGGATATGAAGCGCGACACGCGGCGCGACTTCAGGCACCAGGCCAGGGCCGCGGGGATGGCCAGGCTCAGATAGTTCACTGCTCGATTCAGCAGCGCGATGGTGCCGGCGCTGGCCGCGGCGACGCCCAGGCTGCTCAGGATCAGGATGATGCCTGGCTCGGTGACGCCCAGGCCGCCGGGCGTGACGGGCTCGGCGCTGAGCAGTGAGGCCACCAGGCCGGTGACCAGCGCGCCCATCGCCGAGAGGTCGACGCTGGTGGCGCGCGCCAGCAGCCACAACGTGGCGCCCTCGATGACCCACGCCATGGCGGAGTACGTGGCCAGCAGCGGCAGGCGTCGCAGCGAGCGGACGGCGCCCTGCTCGAAGCGGTCGTAGGCGGGCAGCCAGCGCGCGGGCAGCACCTTCAGGACGAGGAATCGTGAGCGGGGCAGGGCGAGTAGTGCCAGCATGCCGCCAATCGAGATTGCGACGCCGACGCACAGGGCATCGACGGCGGAGGCTGGCAGGCGGCCGGCGTAGACGGTCAGTGCGGCGGCGCCCAGCAGGCCGATGAGCGTCACGATGTCCAGGAGGCGCTCGGCGACGATGGTGCCGAGCGTCAGTGGCAGCGGCACGCTGGCTTCCTCGGACAGCAGATAGCCGCGGTAGACGTCGCCCAACTGGGCGACGCTGATGCTGTTGGCGAATGAGCCGAGCAGCATCATGCGCGTCAGGCGCGGCAGCGACGGCAGGTGGGTGTGACCGGTGTTGTGGAGCAGGGTGCGCCAGCGCAGGGCACGCACGGGGAACGTCAGGTAGAAGACGGCCACGGCCAGGAGCAGGAGGAAGGGATTGGTGGCCTGGAGCTGGGTCCAGAGGGCGGCTGGGGAGAGGCCCAGGAGCGAGCGGATTGCCAGCAGCAGGGCGGCGACGGCGACGGCGACGGGGATAATGGTGCGGGGGCGCAGCACTTGCCGACGAAGTGTGCTTGCGGGGTTGATGACGGACTCGGAGTTGCTGCGCTCGTGCACGGAGTTCATCGCGGGATTGGGGGAGGTGGACCCGGCGGTGGGGGGCATCGCCAGGTCCAGTGTGGGGTCGAGCTCCGCTTGTTCTCGAAGATGTGTGGTCATGCGGAGGCTCCTTGCAGGCTACCGAGGTCGTAGACCTGGCTCTGCCCGATGGTGACCAGCGTCCCGTTGGCCTTGGCCCAGCTGATGATCGCGCTGGTGCCGGAGCCCTGGGGGCCGCCACCCATGCCGCCGCCGGCGAGGACGTAGCGGACCTGGCCGGATTCGACCAGGCTGGCGAACTGGTCCACGGTGAGGATCGGGTCGCTGCCGGTGAAGCCGCCGAGCGACATGACGGGTTGGTCGGAGGCCAGGATGATCTGGGCGGCGCTCTGGGAGTCGGTGGTGGCGATCAGGTACGTGTCGGAGCCTTGATTGGCCTCAAGGTAGCTGATGAGCTCGGAGCTGACGTCGCCGCCAGGCCCGCCGCCTGGCATGCCGCCACTACTGGCCGTGGTGTCGACCGATGGAATGTTGGCCGACGTGGTCGCGTCGCCTCGGGTGTGGTCGAACTGACCGTCGGTGCGGTCTGGAGCAGCGCCGCCGGGGGCTCCGCCGAAGTTTCCAAAGCTCCCCGCTACCTGTGGGCCTGCGGAGGGGATGCCGGCGCTGGAGCCATACAGGGTCGAGTAGCCG
>JAFAWJ010000590.1 GCA_019242065.1 Chloroflexota bacterium | reverse complement strand
TATCGAGGAGTTCCCGGACACCGAGATGCGGGTCCGACATGTGCTGGAGCTGACGGACAACTGGGGCGCGGACGTGGTCGCGGAGCTTGTCGGCCACCCACGGGTCGTCAACGAAGGCCTGCGCATGCTGGGGCGGACGGGGCGCTACCTGGAGATCGGCAACATCAACCCGGGCCTGACCTACGAGCTCGACCCGTCGACCCTGATCTTCGGCAACCGCTCCATCCTGGGCATGGTCTATTACGAGGCGGAGCACCTGCAGCAGGCGCTCGATCTGATGCGACGGACGCGCGACACCTATCCGTGGCACAAGGTCGTGAGCCACACGTTTCCGCTGGAGGAGATCAACGCGGCCTTCGAGGCCGCCGATCAGGGCAAGGTCACGCGCGCCGCAATCGTGCCCTGACTATTTCTTTTTGGCGCCGCCTTTGGGCTTCTTGCCGCCGCCTTTGCTGCCAGGTCCTTTATCAGGCATACAGACATGGTGCCGCGTGACCGGTCAGGATTCAAGCGCCCTGGCCGCGAACTCACGAATGCGTTGGCTGGCCAGCGCGGGCGTCAGGTCCGGTCGACCTAGCCGCGGGTAGGCCTCCGCCCAGGCAACGATGTGCGGCACCGCCCAGGTGCAGATGAGCAGATCCCAGAACGCCAGGTTGTCTACCTGACCGCCGGCCGCGGTGTAGCACTGCAGGAACGCATCCGCTGCTGGGAGGCCAAAAAGGATGGAAAGGTCGCCGCGGCAGGTAGCCACGTCTCGGGTGGGATCACCCAGCCGCGGCTGCTCCCAGTCCACGATGCCCTCGAGCCGGCCGCGGCGCCACAGCAGGTTGCCGGGCCAGTAGTCGCCGTGCAGCAGCGCGCGGCGCTGGTCGAGGCTCTTCACGCGCGACCAGTGGCGCCGCGCGGCATCGCGGAGTGCTGCCTCCAGCGGATCTCGCGGCGGCTCGCGGGTGGGTTGGAGGGCGGGTTCGACGTCGACGACGCGCTGATCGGGCAGAAAGCCGAGCTCGTCGATGGGCAGGGTGTGCAGGCGCAGCAGCGCGTCGGCGGTCTGCTGGAAGAAGTCCTCACGTTTGCGTGGGGACAGTAGCGGGCGGCCTGGGACGCGGCTCATGACGATGGTTGGCGTGCCAAAGGGTCCGCCGGCTGGCTCCAGCAGCAGGGGGGCGGGGACGGGCTGGCGCAGCCGCGTCAGGATGGAGAGCAGCTTGAACTCGCGCTCGCCGGCGCTTGGGTCTTCCCGCTGCGCATAGGCGCCGTAGCGGCGCACGATGACGGCTTGACGCGCGCCTGAGGCGGCTTTCAGGTGGACGACGTGGACGCTGGACGAGACGCCGCCGTGGAGTGGCCGCACGCGAAGCACGCGGCCGCCGGGTGCGAGGGCATCACGCAAGTACGCGAGGGCGGCGCCGCCGAGCCCGCGAGCTGGCACGCGTCTAGCGGCTCAGGGGGTAGGCCATGTCGATGAGAGAGCGGGCGATCGGCGCCGCTACGGTGCCACCGTGCTGGCCGCCCTCGACCATCACCAGCACCAGCAGCGTCGGCTTGTCAGGCGGCAGATAGCCGACAAACCACGCGTGCGCGTCAGGGTTCTCGTTTTCAGCCGAGCCAGTCTTGGCGGCGATCGGCAGTTTTTCGTCTTTGAATGCGTAGTACGCGGTGCCCGCGGGCGTGCTGGTGACCCGTTTCATGCCATCCTGAATCGCCGCCTGCGTCGCGTCACTCAGACCGAGTGAGCCGAGCGGCTGTGCGCCAGTATCCTGGCCGTTCACCAGCAGCGGCGGCAGCAGTGAGCCGCCGCGCGCCAGGGCGGCGTAGGCATTGGCCATTTGCAGCGGTGTGGCCAGCAGATACCCCTGGCCGATGGCCAGGTTGACGCTGTCACCGGCCGTCCACGCTTCGCCAATCTGCTGCTGTTTCCAGGTAGGGTCGGGGACCGTGCCCGCGCTGTCGCTGATACCCACGATGTCCGTCGATTGCCCGAGCCCAAACGTGCGCGCGTAGGTAGGCAGGATCATCGGGTCGAGTTGATCCAGCTTGAGTCCGATCTCGTAAAAGGCCGGATTGCACGACTCGGTCAGCGCCTCGCTGAGCTTGAGCTTGCCTTCGGGCTGCCAGTTGTGGAGCGTGACGCCTGGCAGCCCGTTCCAGTCCAGACCGCAGTCGTAGACGTCCGACGTCTGGGCAACGCCCTTTTCCATGCCGGCAGCCATGGTGATGACCTTGAAGATCGAACCGGTGGGATAGCCGGATTCGGCGGCGCGCAGGACGAGCGGTTTGTCGGGTCCGTTCATCTGCTGCCACTGGTCGTCGCTCAGGCCAATCACGAACTGATTCGGGTCGAAGCTGGGCTGTGAGGCGAGCGCCAGGACCGCGTTGGTGCGTGGATCGAGGATGACGACGCTGCCGGTCTTGTCGCCGAGGCCGTTCATGGCGGCGGTCTGAATGGCGCTGTCGAGGGTCAGGGTGATGTCCTGCCCGGGGACGGCGGCTTTGCGGGCAATCTCGCGGACCACGGTGCCCGACGAGTCGACGATCTGGATGAGGCCGCCGCGAGTGCCCGCCAGTTGTTGCTCGCCCCAGGCTTCGATGCCGGCTCGGCCGATCCAGTCGCTCTCGTCGTAACCGGCTGAGGCCAGTTTCTGCAGGTCGTCGGCGGTCGGGTGCGTGACGTAGCCGACCACGTGCGCGGCGAGGCTGCCGAGTGGGTAGACGCGGGCGGGTTGGTCCTGCAGCGCCACACCCGGGATCGAGCCAATCTTCGATTGCAGATCGTCACGCTCGTCCTCCGAGCGATCGGTAATCGGCATGAACCAGTCGGGCTGCCCGCCCTGGTAGCGCTGCTTGATCGTGTCCTGCGGAATGCCCAGCGCATCGGACATGGACTGCAGCAGGTTGCCCTCATCTTGAATCTGACCGGGCACCACGCCGACTGACAGGATCGAGCCGTTGTCAGCCAGCGGCTTGCCCGACCGGTCCAGGATGCGACCGCGTTTCGGCACGTCGGGGGTCACGCGCACGAGGTTGCTGGCGGTGAGCTGACTGAAGATCACACCCGGCTGCCAGGCGACCTTCCACTCGCCGCTGGCGTCCTGAACCACCTGCAGCGTGTTGTCTTCGGTCACGTCGCCAAAGATGGCCAGGTTGCGGGTCACCGTGAACGGGATCTGGCCGCTGCTATCGGCGGGGCCGGTTGCCTCGGCGGTGACCGTCTGCTCGCCAATACCTTCATGAATGTTGGTGTAGCGCCGCACGAAGGCGTCGCGGGTGGTCGCGGCTTGCGCGTCGGCCGACAGGAGGTCGTACATCGCCGAGTACTGGCCCTGCTGCCAGTCCGCGAAGAAGGCGTTGGCGGCGGCATCCTCAGGTCGCCTCGGGACGGAGGTTGCCGTCGGCGGGGGCTCGGTGGCGGCCTGTGGAGCCGAGGTGGGCTCCGGCGGGAGCGGTTCCAACGCACTACACCCCGCGAGCAAGAACGCCAGGACCAGGACGAGGACGTAACGCACCTGTTAGCTGCCGTGGGGACACACCCCGCGGGGATAGGGTACCTTGAGATTCATTGCGTCTTCTCACATTCATGACACTGGTGGCGCTGTGGCTCGTGCAGCCAGGCGCCGCCTGGGCCCAGAGTGAGCAGACCGCCGCGACCGTGGCCGCGCCGGCCACCGTGCATGTGTGGGCTACCCGCGAGGGACTCGTCGGCCGAATCACCGCGGCCGGCCACCTGATTCTGCCCAACGACCATTTCGTGGCCCTGCCGTCGCGCAAGGCTCTCAATCAGACGGTCGTCGTCAGCTACCACGGCAAGAGTGTCACCGCGCCGGTCCTGGATATCGGGCCGTGGAATCGGGACGAGGCCTGGTGGGAAGTCGGCGCGGCGCGCGGCCAATTTCAGGATCTGCCGCGCTTCGTTCCTGAGGCCTGGGCCGCGTACACGAACAACTACAACGGTGGCTACGACGCGATCGGACGCTACGTCACCTTTCCCGCCATGATCGACCTCTCCGACGGCGTCTACAACGACCTGGGCTTGCAGATGGCCGACTGGGTCGACGCGACGCTCACCTGGGTACCGGGTCCCTCGCCGGCGCCGCTGGCGCCCGCCGATCTCAAGATCGTCAAGCGGGCTGACCCGTCGCTACCGTCCACGCCGCCACCCCCAGTGACCCATGACGAGCGCTACTTCGCGGAGACCGGCTATCGCATCGACGACGACGGCATCTGGTCGTACTTCCTGGCTCGCGGGCGGGTGCCCGTGTTCGGCTTCCCCGTGTCGCGCACCTTTGTGCTGCTCGGCTGTCGCGTGCAGATCTTTCAGCGCCAGATCGCTCAGAACTGCGCGGGGCGCGACGTGGGGCTGATGAACCTGCTCGACCCGGACATCTTTCCCTACGACCACATCAACGGCAGTCAACTCCCGCCTCCCGACCCAGCGTTGAAGGCCGAGACGCCGCCGGTCGGCTCGCCTGGCTACGCGGCGGCGATCGTCGACTTTATTCGTGCCAGCGCTCCCGACACGTACGGCTCGCTGGTGGTCGGGTTCGGGCAGACGTTCTTTGGCGGTGGCAATCCGCTCATCGCGCTGGAGGTGTGGGGAGCGCCGATCTCGTTGCCGAAGCAGGATCCGTCGAACACCAACTTCGTCTATCAACGCTTCCAGCGCGGGGTGATGCACTACGACGCGACGACGGGGCGAACGCAGGCGCTGCTGCTGGCGGACTATTTGAAGAGCATTCTGCGGGGGCGCGGGCTGCCGGATGACCTGGCGGCGGCGGCGCACGGCAGCAAGTTCTTTGGGCAGTACTGTCCGACGGCGGAGCACTGGGTATGCCGGCCCGCCGAGCTGTCGGCCACGGATCTGACGTTCGCGTTCGAGCCTGGGTGAGGGTGCGTTGGCACTCCTTCTGCTACCTGATGGAAGGTCATGGAACCGACGAGCGAGCGGAACGTGTACATCGGAGAGATGCAGTGCTTTCTCTGCGGCAATGTCGCGGGCTCCCTCGAGGTCGATCGCAAGCCGTTGCCGGCCTTTGGCATCTGGCGCCCGGCGGACGGCACGCCCGCACAGCGCGTGGCCGACTGGCGCTCGCTGCGCTGCAACCGCTGCGGCGGCGCGCTGTACATCGAAGGCTTCGAAGCCGTGGTCCGCGACGACGACCCGCGGCGTGAAGCACCACGACGCGGGCGACCACCACGGTGGTTAGTGGAAGAGCGCGAACGCGCCCGCGCGGCCGCGGAGTCGCGACTCTAGGGCTGGGTCGAGGTCACGCCGCGTTCGACAAGCGCGCGAATCTCGCTTTGGCTCAGACCCACCTCGGCCAGGATCTCCGCGCTGTGCTCGCCTAGCGCGGGCGCCCCGCGGCGAATACTCGTGGGGGTGACGGAAAAATCATACGGTGGAGTGATCTGCGGCACCCCGTCGACTGTGGTAAATCGCCCGGTGGCGCGCACGTGCGGGTCCGCAATCGTCTCCTGGAGCGTATTTACGGGCGCGAAGCACGTATCCACGTCTCGCAAACACGCGACCCATTCGGCCAGCGTGCGCAAGGCAAAAAGGCCTCGCAATTCAGCGCGCAACTGCTCACGATCGCGCACACCAGCCAGGTCCTCGCGTCCAACCGCCGCGAAGAAATTCAACAGGAACTTCTCTTCGAGCGCACCCAGCGTGACCCAGCGGCCGTCCGCCGTGGCGTACACGTCATACTGCGCCAGGCCGCCCGCCAGCGTCGGTTCACCAGGTTCTAGCGCCTGACCGGTGGACGCCAGCGGCGCCATGAGCGTCGGCAGCCAGGCCAGCGCCGAGGCGAACAGGCTCACGTCGACCGCCTGCCCACGGCCGGTTTGCTGGCGGCTGACGACCGCCGCCAGGATGCCAACCGCCGCCAGCGACCCCGCCCCCAGGTCGGCCACCTGCACCGCCATCGGGACCGGCTGGCCGTCGCGGCCGATGTTGTAGCCAACCACGCCGGCCAGAGCCAGGTAGTTCAGGTCGTGCCCGGCCCGGTCGCGATACGGCCCGGACTGACCAAACCCGCTCAGGCTGGCGTAGATCAGTCGCGGATTGCGCTCAGCCAGTGCCGCGGACGATAGGCCCAGGCGCTCCATCACACCCGGCCGGAAGCCCTCGACCACCACGTCCGCGCCGTCAACCAGCCGCAAGAACAGGTCGTGACCCTCAGTCGTCTTCAGGTCCAGCGTCAGACTCCGCTTGTTGCGATTGACCTGCACGAACAGCCCACCGCCGGACGACGACCGCACGGGATCTCCCCCACGTGGGTCTTCGATTTTGACCACGTCCGCGCCAAGGTCAGCCAGCAGCATCGTGCAGAACGGACCGGGCAGCAGCCGCGTCAGATCCAGGACGCGGATGCCGTCGAGCGCGCCACTCACCGTCGCAGCAGGTCTAGCGGCCCGTCTGGATCGACAGCGCGGATCGGCTCAGCCAGCCTGGGGTGTCGCTCGCGCAGCGCCGTGTACATCCCCCAGGCCGCCCGGCGATACGAAAAGTGGCCCTGGGGCTGGGTGCGCTGCTCGATGACGTACGCGGCTTCGGCCCAGTCCATCTTGAACAGGCAGCGCGTGCGGTAGGCCAGCGGCAGCACATAGTCGGCGGCCCGATCGGACACGCCGCGGATGCTCGCGGATGCCTGCTCGGCCTTGAGCAGAGCGTCCTCATACAGCTCGCCGAGACCGCCTTCCAGGGCGGCCAGCGCGGCTGGCAGTCCGAGCCCATTGGCAAAGACGTCCTCGGGACGCTCGAAGGCATGCGACCACGTCAAGGGCTGGCGGACCTGGACACAGCGGCGGTGACGATGCAGGTCTCGGAACGAGCCGAGGTCGACAAGCACGTCGAACGTGAGCGCGTAGCCGCCGCGATGCTCGGTCGGCAGGTCGTCGAACTTGCCGCGTGCCGCCAGCGACAGGTCGAAGATCTCTTCCGCCTGCGCCTGGCGCAGGTCGGCAACCACCGCCTGAATCTGCCTGAGGCTGTGGCCAACGGCGTCGTGGTGGTACAGGAGCGTCGCGACGATCTCGCGCAGCGGATCCGCCCAGGCTTCCGCGAGCTCCACGCGCGCGGAGCGATCCGGCTCTCCCAGCCCCGTCAGCAGCAGCTCCGTCGCCGCGCGCAAGTCGCGATCGCGACTCGCGGTGAACTCGGACGGTTCTGCGTATTTGACCAGCGTCGGCGCCGCCGGCGGCTGGGGTGCGTCGCTCAACGGCGCCGAGGCGGGCAGCTGGCAGGCACCCTTCAACTCCGCGCCGATCGCCCTGAGTTCGGCGTACGGCGAACCAAGGAGGCGACTGATCTGACGCTCGAGGACACGGGCGCTGACGATCTGGCCGACGCTCGTATGGGTCGCCAGCGGCAGCAGCGACCGCGCCACGTCAAATGCGCGTGCCCGCAGCGTGCGCCGGTAGGCCGAGTCGCCGAGCTCCGCCGGACGCGGCACGGCCTCGATCAAGTGCTCGAGCAGGGCATCCGTCAGGTGCTCATACGCCGAAAACAAGGCATCGGCCGTCTGGCGGAACGTCGCTTCGGCTGGCGTGCCGTAGATCTCGTGCGGCAGGTACCAGCCGGTTTTACGAAATGGCTGGTAGCGCGTACTGCGCTCCTGACCGTCCCACACCGGTTCGTCGACCACGTCGACGGCAGCGAGGATCGAGATCTGCTCCAGGCCGAACACCAGGTGGGCCAGGTCGGCGATCGAGCGGTGGCCGTACTGAAAGTAAAACGTGTCGAGGAACTGTTCGGCCTTCTGTGCGCTCAGCTCCTGGATCGATTCGAGCATGCCCTGGCTCGAACGGGAGTACTTGGCCAGCGCATACGCCTGGATCTCGGGTGGCACGCCGACCACCGAGTAGACGCGGCGGGCTGGAAAGGGGCTGCCGTGCGGCTCGGGGTTACGTGGCGGCGCGCTCGGCGCTGAGGTCATGGACGGCGTCGACATCTGAGCGCTCGATCAGCTCGATTGGATCGCCGGGGCGGACGGTGCCACCGCGAACGACTCGCGCCATCTTACCCGTGCGGCCGACCATTGCCTTCAGGGCGTCGCGATGCACGACCAGCAGCTCTTTGCATGCCGGCCGGTCGCCGGTAATCTCGACCTCCGCCTCGCCGATGCGCAGGCGCGCGCCGTCGTCCAGCTGCATCACGGGCACGCCTTCGACGGTGATGTTTTCACCCAGGATGCCCGGTTCGACGGGCATACCCGCCCGCTGGAGCTCGTCGACGGTCTCGACGTTCAAAATGCTGACCTGGCGCAGCGGCCGGCCGGCGTGGCGGTCTCCTTCGAGGCCAAAGTCCGTGATCAGATGCCCCTCGGACAAGGGGAGCTTGCGGAACTCGCGGCTGGCGTTGGCGTTGACGGAAACCAATCTCGCGGACACGTTGGACAAATTGTACCAACGATCTGTCGACAAGCCGGTGATATCCCG
>JAFAWJ010000347.1 GCA_019242065.1 Chloroflexota bacterium | reverse complement strand
GAGCGACGAAGGCGTGGCGGTCGAGGACTTGCTGAAGGTGCATGCGCCGATTGGCCTCGACATCAAGACCGAAACGCCGGGGGAGATTGCCATCAGCGTGGGCGCGGAGCTGCTCAAGGCGCGGCGTGGCGGTGGCGCGGCGTCGATTTCGGAGATCTTGCGGCCGCAGTACCGCTACTCATTGTCGCGCGGCGAGGCGCCGGCGCGCTGACATCCGTAAACGCGGCGTGGTGACGTGGTGCTGGCTCGGTCGGCTGGCCGGTTCGAGCGCGGCTGTGGCGCACTGGCACTCGCTGGCTCTGCTTGCGGGGTTGTGTCTCGTGGCGAGCGTGCTCGCCTGTCGAGCGCCAGCCGCGACGCCGACGCCCGTCGTCCCGCGGAGTACACCGACCGCCGCCGCGACGCCCGTCCCGACCGTCGATGCGCAGACCTCGGACATGCAGAACGCCTTCGTAACCAACGTCAATGACCTGACCTCGGACGTCGAGGGGCTGGCCAACGCCGAGTGCGGCGACCTGACGGCTGAAATGCAGGCGAATCCGACGGAGGTGACCGAGATTCACGGCTTCGCCGCCGCCCTGCAGCGCGCGGGCTCTCAACAACCAGCGCTGAGCACCAGCGGCGACGTGCAGTCCTCGCTGTCTGATCTGAGCAAAGCGCTGGCGCAACTGGATTCGGCGCTGACCACGTGCGGGATCAAAAACCCATAATTCCGACGTCGACGGTCCCCGATCGCAGTGTGTCGCTGAACCTGGGCCGGCCGGTGGATCTGGTCCGCACCGTGGCCCACGGGCGGATGGGCTTCGGCGACCCGTGCCTGCGCGTGCAGCCTGACGGTCTGTGGCGCGCCACCCGCACCCCCGACGGCCTCGCCAGCCAGCGACTGCGCCTCGTCCGCCGCGGCATCGTCCAGGTCGACGCCTGGGGTCCGGGCGCCGACTGGCTGATCGAGCACGCTCCGGCGCTGTGCGGCACCTTCGACCGCCCCGAAGGCTTCGCTCCCGACCAGCCCCTCCTCCGACACCTGGTGCACGTCCACCCCGGCCTGCGCATCGGTCGCACCGACGCTATTTTCGAGACCGCCCTGTTCGTCACGCTCGAGCAGAAAATCGCCACCCGCGAGGCCTGGCGCAACTGGCGGCTGATGGTCCGCGTCCTCGGCGAGCGTGCCCCCGGACCCGTGGCTGACTTGTGGGCGCCGCCGGCGCCGCGGCGCGTCGCCGCCACACCCTACGAAGTCTTCCACCGCTTCGGCATCGAGCGCCGCCGCGCCGACACCCTGCGTCGCCTGGCGGTGGTGGCCCATCGCCTGGAAGAAACCGTCAATCTGACGCTCGAGGCCGCGTACCGTCGTTTTCAGGCCATCGTCGGCATCGGACCATGGACCGCCGCGCGGACGGCGATGCTGGCATTGGGCGACGGCGACGCCGTCTTCGTGGGCGATCTGCACCTGCCGCACCTGATCAGCTCGGCGCTGGCCGGCGAACGCCGCGGCTCGGACGAGCGCATGCTGGAGCTGCTCGAGCCGTACCGCGGCCATCGCGCGCGGGTCGTGCGCCTGCTCCTGGCCGGGCCACAATTGTCGCAATGACCGAATGGGACGCGACCGCGTACAACCGGCTCAACACGCCGATGCAGACCTGGGGCGAGGCGATCGTCGCCCAGTTGCCGCTGCACGGAGACGAGACGGCGCTCGACCTTGGCTGCGGCAGTGGCCAGCTAACGGCCTTTCTGCTCCGCCGCCTGCCGGCCGGCCGCGTGATCGCCGTCGACCGATCGGCCAACATGCTCGAGGCCGCCCGGCAGGCCCTCGAGCCCGACTTCGCCGGTCGCGTGGAGTACGTGCAGCGATCACTCGACGAGATCAATTTGACGGATGTCGCCGACCTGGCCTTCAGCAACGCCGCGCTGCACTGGATCAAGGACCATCCGCGGCTGTTCGCCGCCATCTTCCGCGCGCTCAAACCTGGCGGCTGGCTGGTCGCGCAGTGCGGTGGCGGGCCGAATATCGCTCGCGTGCGGGTGCGCGCGGGTGTGCTGATGACCTCCGAGCCGTACCGTGCCTACTTCGGCGACTGGACCGGCCCGTGGGAGTTCGCTTCGCCCGAGCTTGCCGCGCAGCGTCTGACCGACGTGGGCTTCGTCGACGTCGAGACGAGCATGTTCGAGGCGCCAGTCCAGCTCACGTCGCGGCAGGCGACCTACGACTACTTCGAAAACGTCATCCTGGGCACCCACCTGGCGCGCATCCCCGATGCGGCGCTGCGCGCGAATTTTCTGGAGCGTATGACCGAGCAGAGCGCCGCCGATGACCCACCGTTTCGCCAGGACTACTGGCGGCTCAATCTGCGTGCGCGGCGCCCGGCGTCCTGATCGCTCGCCGCGCTGCCAGGCGGCAGGAGATCGCCACCTCGGTCAGCGCGTACACCGTCGAGGCAGTCCGCGCCCACCAGAAGTCCGAGTCTGGCGAACGTCGTTCAGATCTCGTCGACTCCGAAGATGCGGGCCGCGGTCCCCCAGAAGATCTCGTCCTGCTCGGCGGGGCTCAAGCCGATGTCCTGGAACGCCTGCATCCAGTTACTCAGCTCGCGGCTCATGTGCGCCATGTCGCAGTCGGAGCCCCAGGTGAGCTTCATGGTCGAGACTTCGGAGCGCAGCATGTTGCGCTCGATGATGTGGCGGCGCACCACCGTGCCGCCGGAGATGTCGAAGAACACGTTGCGGCGCCAGCGGGCAACGGCCGCCGCGGAGTCGTACAGGCCGTAGCCGAGATGCGCGCCGATGATCTTCAGCTCCGGGAAGGCGACGCTGATGCCGTCGAGAAAGATGGGCTGCATGCGCGCCGCGCCGTACCACGAGTCGACTTCCGACTCGGGCTTCCAGCGGCGATTGGCCTCCATGCCGCGGGCCAGGTCGGCCACCTGTTCGTGGCTGGTGGGTGGGAACTGGAGGTAGTCGACCATGCCGCCCGAGATGCCGGTGTGGAACAGCATGACCAGGCCGAGTTGTTCGGCGCGCTCGTACAGCGGGAAGTACGACGTGTCGTCGTAGTTGCGGCGGGGATTGATGATCTTGATGCCTTTGAAGCCGCGCTCGGCGAAGTCGGTGATGTCTGACGGTTGCGTCTGGTCGACGTTGATCATCGCGAAGGGCACGACCAGTTTGGGATAGCGCGCGGCGGCTTTTTCGACGTTGTCGTTGCCTTCGCCGGGACTGCCGAGCAAGCAGACGCGATAGATGTTCAACCGCTGGCAGTTGTAGGCGAGCATGTCGAGCATGCCTTCGGCGGTATAGATGGGCAGCTGCGAGCCGCGCTGTCGCCACGGATAGTGGACGTGGGTATCAAACACGCGCGGCGGGGCGTCCTTGATATACACGGGGCGCTCGATTTCGAACATTGCGCCTTATTTTAAGTAGGTGGGAGACCGCGCATGCGCGGTCTCCCCGAGGGGCGCATGCGCCCCTCGGCCCAGCGGTGCATGCACCGCTGGGTGCACTTTTTCGGAGGGCGTTCGCGCATGCGCGAACTCCTCACCAGGGCGCATGCGCCCTGGTGCCCAGCCGTGCA
>JAFAWJ010000111.1 GCA_019242065.1 Chloroflexota bacterium | reverse complement strand
CTCGTCGCGACCGACCAGACCGGGCGGCGGCGAGCACACGTCGTTGGGCACGACCTACGGCCTGATCAATCTGGCCAACGGGATGGGCTTTGCGCTGGGACCGCTGGCAGGTGGGCTGATCGCGGCCACGCTCAGTCTGCGCAACGTGTTCCTGGTTACTGCGACGATCCTGCTGGTGATCGCCGCGTATCTGCCATTTGGTGTCAAGGATCCGCGCTATGCTCCCGTACACGATGAAAGCCGCGGTTCTCCATGACTGCGGGGACGATGAGCGATGAACGTGGTGTCCGTTGTCGAGGGCGTCGTCGGCCTGATGGTGCTCGCCTCGATCTTGCTGGACATTTTCCAGACCGTGGTCATGCCCCGCCGCGCCGCCATGCTCGGGCGCCGACTCCGACTCAGCCCCTACATGACCGCCAGGCTCTGGCGTCCCTGGTGCTGGGTGGGGCTGCACTTCACCCCGGACCGCCGCGAAGCGTTTCTCGGAAGTTTCGCCGCGCTGTCGATCATCCTGTTGCTGGTCGGCTGGGTCGCGGGGCTGGTGCTCGGCTACGGCCTGGTGCTGGACGCGCTGCGCGATCAGATCAAGCCGCCGCCTGAAAATCTGGGTGCCTCGATGTACTTCGCGGGTACATCGCTGCTGACGCTCGGCTTCGGAGATTACGTGGCCACGAGCGGCTGGGCGCGCTTGATGACACTGGCGGCCGCGGCCACTGGACTGGGGCTGTTCGCGGCGGTGCTCACCCTGCTGTTCACGCTGTACGGTTCGTTTCTGCGGCGGGAGGTCGCAGTGCTGGTCCTCGAAGCCGGCGCCGGATCGCCGCCCTCGGGAGTCACGCTGCTCGAGACGTATGCCCTGGCTGGCATCCTGGACGACCTGCCGCGCGTCTTCGAGACCTGGCAGGCCTGGTCCGCGGAGGTCCTCGAGAGTCACCTGGCGTATCCGGTGCTCGCCTACTTCCGCTCCAGTCACGACAACGCGTCGTGGATCAGTTCGCTCGGCGCAGTGATGGACGCAGCCACGCTGGTCCTGACCACGATCGAGGATGGGCCCAAGGGCTGGGCAAAGCTGAGTCGGGCGGTCGGCGGCCACTGTCTGGAAGACCTGGTGCAAACCTTCCGCCTGCGGGATGAGCCCGAGGTGGGCCTCGAGCGCGAAGAGTTCGACGCGGCGTGCCGCCGACTCGAATGGGCCGGCTTCCGCCTGCGGGACGCGGATGAGGCGTGGGAGCACTTCACGCGGCTGCGTATGGAATACGCCGGGCGCGTGAATGCCCTGGCGCGCAACTGGGCGTCACCGCCGGCGCAGTGGATCGGCGATCGCTCGCCGCTGCGCTATGACCGTGCGCACATCAAGCCACCGGCGCGACCGCTGGTGGGTGCACCGGACTAACGCGCTACCCTGGTTGGGCTATGGCCAGAACCCACGACATGGGCGGGCGTCCCACTGAGGAGCAGCTCAACCTCGACGAGCACACGCTGGCCGACTGGGAAGTGGTTGCCGATGCGCTGAACGTCGCGCTCGGCGCGCGCGGCCTGCGGACGACCGACGAGCACCGCCGCGTCATGGAGGACATGCCGGCCGACGAGTACCTGGCGCTGAGCTACTACGAGCGCTGGGTGGTCGGGGCCGAGGCGCTGCTGGTCGAAAAGGGCATCGTCAGCCACGAGGAGGTCGACCGCAAGATGGCAGACCTCGAGTCGACCTGGGGCGTATCGTGAAATTCGAACCGGGTGACCTGGTGCGCGTGCAGACGTTCGAGCCGACCACCCACGTGCGCACGCCCGGCTACGTGCGCGGCAAACAAGGTTGGATCGAGCGGACCCATGGTGAGTTTCGTAATCCCGAGACTCTGGCCTACGGCGGCGATGGGTTGCCCCGACAGCCGCTCTACCTGGTCGGGTTCAGGCAAGCCGACCTGTGGCAGGCACGTTACACGGAGTCGGCCTCGGACAGCCTGTACGTGGATATCTACGAGCACTGGTTGGAACCAGCCTCTTCGCCCGAGGGAACGCAGTGATGAGCGCACACGACCACGATCATGATCATGTTCACGGCGACCACGACGTCTCACAGCACGATTCCGAGGCGGCCGAGCGCAACAGGGTTCCGTTTTATGGCAAACGGATCTATGCCTTGCGCGATCTGCTGCTCGCCAGGGGCGTGCTGACCCAGGAGGACATTCAGCGCGAGATCGAGTACATGGATGCTCGGTCGCCTGCCAATGGAGCACGGCTGGTGGCGCGGGCCTGGGTTGATCCTGCGTTCAAGCAGCGACTGCTGAGCGATCCGAAGGCGGCGTGCGCCGAAATGGGTATCGATGCTTCGGGGGTGACCGAGCTGGTGGTCCTGGAGAACACCGACAGCGTGCACAACCTGGTGGTGTGCACGCTGTGCTCGTGCTATCCGCGGCCGATTCTGGGTCGTCCGCCAGACTGGTACAAGAGCTTCGCGTATCGCTCGCGCGCGGTGGTGGAGCCGCGGGCGGTTATGGCGGAGTTTGGCACGTCGCTGCCGGAATCGGTAGAGGTGCGCGTGTTTGACAGCTCGGCGGACGTCCGCTACCTGGTGCTGCCGTTGCGTCCGTCGGGCACCGAAGACATGGGCGAGGCGGCGCTCGCGGAGCTGGTGACGCGGGATTCGCTGATTGGTGTCACACAAGCGAAACCGCCGGCCGCCGTCGCGAGTGTCGGCTGACGCGGGTTGACGCGCCGGCAACTTTGACCTTGTCATCACGCGACGGACAGTCCTGTTCATCGTGACTTCACTCGCGTGTGACGGGTAGGCACCCGCCGAGGGGCGATCCTTGACAGTCCGAGACGTGTGTGGAGAAATGTCCGGACGTGGCATATACAGGGGAGGATGAGCGCGTGAGCGAGCGTGACGGTCATCGTGTTGGCGGCGGACTGGAGTCGTGGCTGAGCCGCCGGAGCTTGCTTCGCGCGAGTGCGCAGTCCGGACTCCTGATGGGAGCAGCCGCGCTGTTGTCGGCCTGCGGGCTGAACTCCACTCCCACGCCGCCGGGTAACGGTGCGCCCGCGGCGGCGAACACTGCTCCGGCCGCCGTCGCTGCCACGCCCGCCAGTGCCAAGCTGCAGCTGCCCACCTATCAACCGCCAGTCAATGCGCCCGCGCCGGATTATCCGGGGTCCGCCGACGGAGCGGTCATGCCGGGCTATATCAACTATCCCAAGACACCCTTTCAATCGGTCAAGGATCCACCGGGTGACGGCAGTGAGGTCAGCATCTTTCTCAACCTGATGGGTGGACCGCCACCGTCGGTCGATCAGAATCCGGCCTGGCAGGCATGGAACAAGGCACTCAACGCCAATATCACGTTCCAGTTCTATCCGTTCGCCGATCTCGCGCCGCGGTTCGCCACCCTGATCGCGGGCAACGACCTGCCCGACATCATTGCCACCCTGGTGCGCCAGGACATCCCGCTGACACCGGACCTGTTCAATGCCCGCGCTCAGGACCTCACACCGTACCTGGCCGGCGATGCCATCAAGGACTACCCCAACCTCGCGGCACTGCCCACTCGCTCGTGGAAGGGGATGGTCTACGACGGCAAGATCTGGGGTGTCCCGACGCCGACGGCCCAGGGCCAATTCTTCTGGTGGCCGGTCATCCACCAGGAGCTGGTGGACGCCGACGGGACCACCCAGCCTAAGACGACCGACGACTACAAGAAGCTGGCGATGGACCTCACCAAACCCCAGCAGAACCAGTACGCTCTGCTGACCCAGGGTGGTTACCAGTATTCGTTCGACATGAATACCGGTAACGGCTGGTACCCGTCGATGTTTGGCGCACCTAATTTGTGGGCGGTGGACTCCAACGGCAAATTCACCCACATGTGGGAGACCGACAACTACAAACAGGCGCTGGCGTTCACCAACGACCTGTACAAGGCGGGGGCTTTCTATCCCGACAGCCAGAACCTGAATGTGGTGACCGCGGCCAACGCCTTCGAAGCGCGCCAGGGGGCCATCGTGGTCACGGGTCTGCGACCGGACTTCTGGGACATCCGGGGAACCGCAGCTGAGGGACTCCAACCGCCAGCCAACATCAATCTGCTCACGCCGCCAGCCGCACCCGGCATGCATCCCCAGTACTACAACGGGCGGGCGGCGTTCAGCATCGCATTTCTCAAAAAGGCGCCAGAAGCGCGCATCAAGATGCTGTTGCGTATCCTGGACTACGTCGCGGCGCCGTTCGGCAGCCAGGAGTTCCTGCTCATTAACTACGGTGTCCAGGGTCGTGACTGGAATCCGGATGCCAACGGCAATCCCATCCTGAACACCAATGGACAGGGCGACTTTGCGGGAGTCAGCACCGGCACGGTCAGCTTCTTTTCCACGCTGACAGGCCGCTACATGGTGCTGTACAGCGCCGCGGATCCGACGTTTGCGAAACGCATTCAGGATTACCAGAAGATTCTGGCGCCGATGTGCATCGAGGATGCATCACTGGGTCTGTATTCGGCGACGCAGGCCAGTTCAGGGGTGCAGTTGATTCAACCGTTTGGCGACGGGATTACCGACATTGTCGCTGGCCGCCGGCCGCTGTCCGACCTGGACGGACTGGTCAGCACCTGGCGCAGCGCCGGTGGCGATAAAGTCCGCGGCGAGTTTCAGGCGGCATACGCGGCGAGCCAATAAATGCAGCTCGCGAATCAGTCCTTTTTGATCAGTGGTGGCGCGTCTGGATTGGGCGCCGCGTGCGCCCGCCGGTTCTGCGCCGCGGGCGCGCGCGTGGTCATTGCAGACGTCAATGCCGAAGCTGGTGCACAGATGACGGAGTCGCTACGGGGCAGCGCCCGCTTTCAGCGCACCGATGTGACCGAGGAGGCCAGCGTGCAGTCGGCCGTGGACCTGGCGGTGCACGAGTTCGGGGGTCTGCAGGGCGCGGTCAATTGCGCGGGAATCGGGGTCGCCGAGCGTACGCTCGGCCGCGAGGGTCCGCACCGCCTGGACAGGTTTGTGCGCGTGGTCACGGTCAACCTGATCGGCACCTTCAATGTGATCCGCCTGGCCGC
>JAFAWJ010000102.1 GCA_019242065.1 Chloroflexota bacterium | reverse complement strand
ACTCTTCCTGTAGTTCGACTGGAGGCCGTATCGCCAGGATGTACTGGGGCAGTATGGGCGACTGGTCTGAATTCACCTTGCTTTATGTCGGACGGCAGACATTGGTGGCGGACACGACCTGGGGACCACACGCGGTACGTGGTGGGTTGCAGGTGCGCGTCGCGTATGTCGTTCAACATTTCAAAAGACGCATCGCCACCCGTACCGAGCCCTGACCGACGTACGTATGCAGTGCTGCGCATCGATCTCGAGCAACCACCCGAGCGGTCCGTCGCGCCCGCGCCCGGAGCTTCCGGCCACGGAATCCAAAGCGATAAGTACAGTGTCCCCAAAGAAAAGTCAATCCGGAAGCAGCAAGCCAACCATCTGACGAGACCGAGACTGCCAACCCAGCCGATTTTCGACCCGGTGCTCTCCGCGGGCGCCCCGATCGATATGAGCCCGAATGCGACATCCTTGATGCGCTGACGTTCTACAAGTGAGAGCAGCAGCGGCCTATGGGCTTCGCAATAACCGTCCGGAAGAGCCACGCTCCAGTTCCGGCCAGGGTCATCACAGCGTCCGTAAAAGACGGCGTGTCGCGAGTACATCATGCCGATACCCTGAGTACCCGACATCCCGTATGCACACGCCGAACACTTGAGTTCGTAGTGCTGCTCCATAGAAACACCGTTCCAGGTCTTTGAACGCCGTGAGACAATCCTCGGCTCTGTACTCGCACGCATGCAGGTTTCAGCGGCACCGCTCCTACGGGCCAGTCCTCAGAAGCGTCGTGTCACCACGTGGGGCTCACATGACCTGTGCTCCGTACCAGGAGCATGCAAGCCGGCACGTGCCACGCCATCTTCCTGAGCAATCCGATGTACGCACGTTGGCGGAGCCTGAGTTCACGCGGTTTGCAGCGTGCGCCACTTGACCTTCGGGTTGACGAGATACGGCGGCAGTCGGCCGGCGACCAGCGCCAGGACGTTTTCCTCGGTCATGGCCGCGCAGCGCATCAGCGACTCGTCCGCGTGACCCAGGCCGTGTGGCGTCCCAATCACGTTGTCCATCCGCAGGAGCGGATTGTCGTGCTCGGGCGGTTCGGTCTCGAAAACATCCAGGCCCGCGCCGGCGATCCGGTGGTCGCGTAGCGCCTCGATCAGCGCCGATTCGTCGATCACGCCACCCCGCGAGGTGTTGATCAGGTACGCAGTCGGTCGCATGCGGCTCAGGCGTTCGGCGTTGATCAGGTGGAACGTTTCGGGCGTGAGCACCGGGTGCAGCGTGACGAAGTCCGCCTCGCTCAGGACCCGGTCGAGCGTCGTCAGCTCGGCCAGGTCGCTCGCAGCGACGTACGGGTCATAGGCGAGGACGCGCATACCGAAAGCGCGCGCCAGCCCGGCCACCAGACGGCCGATGCGTCCGAGTCCGACGATACCGACGGTTTTGCCATGCAGCTCCATGCCGCGCATGCTGAGCGTCGGCTCGGTGCTGGAGCGGGCTTTTTCGATCCACTGAGGTAGCTGCTTGGCGATCGACAGCATCAGCAGCAGCGTGGCCTCAGACATTGTGATCGAGTTGCCAGGCGAGTTGGCGACCGCGATCCCGAGTTCGGTTGCGGCGGCGACGTCGACCTTCTCGACGCCCACACCCGGCGTGACGACGCCGCGCAACCCGTGAGCGAGCTCCAGCGTTTTGCGGCCGACGAAGTCTCTACGCGCGACGAGGACCTGCGCGTCGTCGAGCGCGCGGGCAAGCTCGGGGCCATCCCTGGCCTCGGTGAGGCGGACTTCGCAGGCGTCCAGCAGCCGCGGCATGTCGTGCTCGAGGGTGCCCGGTGGGTAGTTGCGCGCGCAGTTGAAGACGACGATCGGACGGGCCATTGACGTTTCGCTCCTTTGCAGAGCCTCAGCGTAGCGCGGCGATCACTCCCGCGGATCCGGGGTCGGACCAGTCGGCCGCGTGTATCGGTGCGCGGGTCGCCTTCGACGACGGGCTTCGGCGGCCGTTCAGGCGCCACCCCGAACCGTTACGAACGGGTTGGATCACTGCCGAAGTGAGTCGGGGGTGCGGGCTGACACGGCCGCGATTTTCCCCTGTTACACGCACGGAAGATCCCGGTCGCACGAGTAGACCTCGTACGGTACTTGGTGCAAGGGACGGCCGGAATGCAGGATGAATCAGTTGTGCGCGATGTCCTCGACTGCT
>JAFAWJ010000628.1 GCA_019242065.1 Chloroflexota bacterium | reverse complement strand
CTCGATTGCATTGGGGAGCCTCGAGGCAAGATCCTGCCGTTGCTCGCGGCGTGCGAGTGCGGTGAATTGTTGACGATTGCGCGGTCGCGTGTCAGACTGCGTAGAACATTAGTTCTAAGCAACGCTACTGGGGGCTTATCGTTGATGCTGCTGGACACGCCCGTCGCCTTTCGGGGCTTTCAACCCGAGTTGCTGACCTTCTTCGATCGCCTGGCTGTCGACAACCGTCGCGAGTGGTTTCACGCCCACCGCAACGACTATGCCGCGTACTTCCTCGAGCCCGCGCGCCAGTTTGTGCTCGCGATGGGCGAGCTGCTGCCGCGGCTGGGCGTCGACATCCACGCCGAGCCGAAAGTCCACGGCTCGATCCTGGCCATCACCCGCGACACGCGCTTTTCGTCTGACAAGACGCCCTACAAGACACACCTGGACCTGTGGTTCTGGCAGGGTGATGCGCCAGGCTCGAATCGCGAGCGGCCAGGGTATTTCCTGCGGCTCAGCGCAGGCAGCCTGATCCTGGGCGCGGGCATGCACGCGTTTTCGGCCGACGGTGTGCTCGAGCGCTATCGTCAGGCGGTGCTCGACGCCGACCGCGGCCCGCAGCTCAAAGTCGCCGCCCAGAGCGTCGGCATGGACCGCGTTCGGGGTCGGACGTACAAGCGCGTGCCCCACGGCCTGCCGGCCGATCACCCGCGCGCCGACTGGCTGCGGCACAGCGGGCTGTACGCCGAGATCGATCAGCCGCTCCCACCCGAGCTGTATACGCCGGCTCTGCCCGAGCTGTGCTGCGAGCAATTCGCGCGTCTGGCGCCGCTGCAACAATGGCTGGTCGACCTGCTGCGCGAATAATCCTGCCTCGCGGCCTGGTCGTGGTGGCGCGCATCATCGGTGCGTGCCTGGCGTACCTGGCGGTGCTGGATACGGTGTTCATCATCGCCTACGGCCTGGCGCAGAGCGTCGTGCCCGACGACCTCAAGGGCGCCTTCGGGCTGATCAGCCAGGGTGTTGCCGACGGCGCGGCGCTGGTCACGGTACTCGTGTACTGGCGCCTGGTCGATCAGCGGCCGATCCGTGCGCTCGGGCTGCGGAGCGCGGGCGCGGTACGACGTGCGCTCAAAGGCGCGGCGATCGCCGCGCTGATGATGGGCTTTGTCGTCCTGGTCAACTACACGCTCATCGACGGCGCCACCTGGGACGTCAATACTGACGCAGCGCAGGCCGTGCTGGTGCTGGTGGTCGGGCTGATTGGGTTTGCGCTGCAGGGGCCGGCCGAGGAGGTCCTGTTCCGCGGCTACATCCTCGAAAACGTCCGCGACCAATGGGGCGTTCGCCAGGCGGTAGTGGCCTCGAGTCTGGCATTCGGGTTGTTGCACGTCTCGAACCCTGCCTTCGGGGTGCTGCCGTTCATCAACCTGGTGCTCTTTGGCGTGGCGACGGCGCTGTACAAGATCTACGTCGACGACAACCAGTTGTGGGGTGTCTTTGCCATCCATGCCATCTGGAACTGGTTGCAGCAGGTTGTGTTCGGACTGCCGAACAGTGGCATCGTGTCGGTGCCGGACAGTTCCCTATTCACGCTCACCCCCAATACGTCGCTGCCCGCGGTTGTCTGGGGCGGGGGGTTTGGGCCCGAGGGCACGCTCGCCGCGACGCTGGTCTTGCTGGCGCTGATCGGCGCGTGCGCGCGGCGGGCCAGGCGCGGGCAGATCAAGCGCCGCGTGGTGAGCGGGCGGAGGGCGGCGACGATGAGCTAGCCGCGGGCGGCGAGCCGCGGATCGTCGGCGGGGCGAGCCGGGTCGGAGCTAACGTCTGCACCTGACTCGACTTCGGAAGTCGAAGAAAACTCCTCGCGCAGGAGACGCGTGGCGATCCGCCGGGCGAACAGCAGGCCGTCGACGGCGCGCTGATCGAATGCCAGCATCTGGTGCGGCGCGCAGGTCGTCAGGCGCACGCCTTCGGCGGTGATAACGCAGAAACAGTTGCGGCTCAGCGCCTGCAAGAGTTCAAGAGCTTCGGTCTGGTTGCCGTGCCAGAGCACGCTGGTGGGCATGAAGGTGGGTGAGTACCTGGTTTCTGCGTGAACCCCGGTCCGCACAACCGAGGCTGGCTTTGATGCGCCTGGAGTCGCACTCCGCGTGCCAAGGGCGGAAAGGTTCAACCGTCTCGCTTCGCGATGGTCTCACGCCCTACGGCGGAGAGCCTGCGACCGGCATTGGCGACGAGATCCCGACAGCCCCTGCTTGGCCGCGCGATTCTGGAAGGCCTCTGGGTCTGCGACC
>JAFAWJ010001131.1 GCA_019242065.1 Chloroflexota bacterium | reverse complement strand
CAAGACGGACCCTACGGGGATCGCCCGGGCGTCGATCAGATCGCCCAGGGCATGGGCGGGCTGATGAGCATCACCGGCCCGCCCGGTGGCGGGCCGTGGCGCGTGGGCATCGCCATCTCCGATCTGTGCTCCGGTATGTTCCTGGCGCACGGCATCATGGCGGCGCTGATCGAGCGCGAACAGTCCGGCGAAGGCCAGTGGGTACACACCTCGCTGCTCGAGGCCCAGATCGCCATGCTCGACTTCCAGGCGACGCGCTGGCTGATCGGGCACGAGGTCCCGCCCCAGGCGGGCAACGACCATCCCACCGGCTTTCCAACCGGCGTGTTTCCCGCCGCGGACGGCAACATCAACATCGCGGCCACCGGCGACCACCAGTGGCGCGCGTTCCTGCGTGTCATCGACGCCGAAGAATTGGACAGGGACGATCGCTTCGACACCGCGCGCGGTCGAGCCGTGAACCGCGAAGAGCTGCGCAGCATCGTGGAAGACAGGACCAGGCAGTTCACCGCGGACGAGCTCATTCGCGAGATGAACGCGGCGGGCGTGCCCTGCGGCCCCATCCTGACCATTGACCAGGTCTTCGCCAATCCGCAGGTGCAGCACCTGGGCATGGCCCAGACCGTGAACAGTCCCCGTTACGGGCCGTTGGAGGTGGTCCGCGCGCCCATGCGCCTGTCCCGCACGTCAACCTCCTTGCGGCGTGCAGCGCCGGCGCCCGGCGAGCACACCCAGGAGGTCCTGCGCGAGTACGGCTACTCCGAGGACGACATCCGCCAGCTCGCGGAGACAGGCATCGTCGCACCAAGAGTCAAGGCGGACGTAGCGTCATGAGCGTCCTGGAAACCGAGCGCCGCGACGGTATTTTCGTGATCCGCATGAACCGCCCCGACCGTCTCAACGCACTGGGCACCGAGCTGCGGGCGGCGCTGGCGGAGGCGTGGGTCGAGTTCCGCGACAGCCGCGAGCTTGAAGTCGCGATCTACACTGGTACGGGACGCGGCTTCTGCGTCGGCGAGGACATGAAGGAGTCCGTCGCCCGTGGCACGGTGGGCGGAGGTAGTGGCGGCAGCGGAAGTGGGGGCGGCGGCGGACCCATGCGCGACAACCCCTACATGACCGGCGAGATCCAGAAGCCGATCATCGCCGCCATCAACGGCTTTGCCATGGGTGGCGGGTTCATGCTCGCCGAACGAGCCGATCTGCGGGTGTCGGTCCGCGCGGCGGTTTTCGAGATGTCCGAGGTCAAGCGCTGGCTTCTCGGTGGGTTCAACCACGGCCACGTCAACGGGCTCTCGCATACCGTCGCGACCGAGATGGCGTTCGCCTTTCGCTTCGACGCGCAGCGGTTGTACGAGCTCGGCTTTCTGAATCGGCTGGTCGACGACGACCAGCTCATGCCAGCCTCCTTCGAGATGGCAGAACACCTGATGACCCTGCCGCCCGCCGCGCGGGTCAACACCCTGGTGATGATGCGCGCCATGCGGCCGACCGTTCCGCCGGAGCTGCAAGCGCTGGCGGACCGCCTCCGTGAACATGGCGCGCAGAGCGACCTGATGGAATCGCGTCGGGCCTTCGCCGAAAAGCGCAAGCCCAATTTCGTCGGTTGGGACGACCCCGAGGACCGCTACCGCACCCCAACGCTCAGCGCGGCACCACCCCGATAAGGTACGAAGTGCTCTCGCAGCCGACGCTCAGCGCGGCACCGCCTCGATAACGCTCTGCGCGACGCGCGTCGGCACCACGCGCGTCAAGCGGAAGCCGGCCGCGTCGAGCAGGCCGGCGTACTCCGCCTCGGTCCGTTCGCGGCCGCCGGTGTGGACAATCATGGTCACGTCGCCGAAGACCGCGTCCGTCAGCGGCCCGCCGTCCGGTGGCAGCACGGATTCGACCAGCAGGAGTTTCGCGTCACCAGAGACGGCTGACCGACACGTCTTCAGGATCTGGGCACACTTTTCGTCCTCCCAGTCGTGAAGGATGAACTTCAGCACGTACGCGTCGACACCTGACGGGACGCTCTGAAAAAAGTCGCCCGCGACGAATTCGCAGCGGTCGCCGACGCCGGCGGCCGCGAAGTAGTCGAGCGCTCCCCGACGGCAGAACGGCAAGTCGAAGACCATGCCACGCATCGACGGGTGGGCCTGGAGTACGGTCGCGGCAAAGGCGCCGCTGCCCCCGCCCACGTCGACAACCGTCTTGAAGGGCGTGAAGTCGTAGGCATCGAGCACCGCCGCCGCCACGTTGAGCGTGCCGGCCAGCATGCCGTCGTTGAAGATGGCCGCGACCGCCGGCTGCGTCGCCAGGTAGTCGAACTGGCGCAGCCCGAACAGATATTCCTGTGCGGACTGGCCGGTGCGGACGCTGTGCGGCAGACGCATCCAGGTCAGCTTGAACAGGTCGGTGCTCCACAGCTTTGACATACGGTACAGCGAGTCCGGCACGTCCTTGCGCAGAGGTTCACCCAGGGGTGCCAGCGCGAAACGACCGTCGGGTTCCTGGTGAACGAGCTCGATGCGTGTCAGGGCGCGCAACACGCGATGCAGCGTCTGGGGATGCGCGCCACACAGCTCGGCGAGCTGAGCGCTGCTCTTGGGACCGTCGGCCAGGTGATCCGCGAGCTGGAATTCGGTCGCGGTGGCGACCAGATCGCTGACGCGGAAGGCGGTGATCATGTCGCGAAGGCGCGCGCGATCCGCCTCACTCACTGCTGCTGAGCGCTCCATGCGTCACACGAGATGCCCGCCATGGCCAGGACCTGCACCTCACGCGCGCTGCGTCCAGAGCTGTCAGGCTCCGGGTTGTGCAGCACGGGACACAGGGTCGCCTCGACCTGCGCGGTGCTCGAGCGCTGCTCGACCGCGATCAGTCCATTCGCGGCGTGCGTCAGTTGCCCCTGGGTGCGGGCGTGATACGCGCTTTTGAACCACTCGGCGGCCGTCGCGCTGGGTGGTGCGCCGACGTCCTGGAACAGCGTTCCCAGTCCGACGTGGATCCTATAGTTGAGGCCGTCCACCTGGGTCAACGGTCGCACCCGGTGCGGCAAGGGCACGGCGTTGACCAGCCCGTCAGGCGAGTCGTGGGCGACCAGGAACCCGGCCGCTGCCCCGCCCAGCACAAGCAGCACGACGCCCGCGCCGAGTGCGGTAAGCAGCCAGTTGGGTGAGCGGGTGGCGGCGTGTGATGGACCAGTGTTCACTGCCAGCGAAGATAGCGTACCCGATGGCCTTCGCCCACATTTGTCGATCCCTCTCGCGGCGATTGCAATGGGACCTGGTGAGGCTGCTCAAATGGCATCCCTTATGGACCGCTCGAGTCAGAAGATCGTCGAGTACGCCGAGGCGCTGCGCGTTCAGGACCTCACCCCCGCCTGCATCCGTGAGACCCAGCATCACCTGCTCGACTCCATCGGCTGCGTGCTGGGTGGTTTCGACAGTCCGCCGAGCCGCATCGCGCGTGCCTTCTCGCGCTCGGTCAGCGCCCAGCCCGGCGCACGCGTGTTCGGCGACGGCAACCTCAGCGCACCGGACGTCGCCGCCTTTGCCAACACGGTCATGCTCCGGTATCTCGACTTCAACGATACCTTCGTCGCCGGTTCCCAGCATCCCAGCGACATGGTTCCCGGCGTCCTGGCCGTTGCCGAAGCCACCCACGCTCCGGGTGCCGAGGTCCTGCTGGCCATCGTGCTCGGCTATGAAATCGCCGGCGCCCTGGCCGCCAGCGTCAGTCTGCGACCGCTGGGCTGGGACCAGGGGACGTTTCTGGGCCTGGCAACCGCGGTCGCGGCCGGCAAGCTCATGCGGCTGAGCAGCGAGCAGCTCGGCAACGCCCTGTCGCTCGCGCTGGTGCCGCACATCCCGCTGCGTCAGACCCGCGCCGGCGAATTGTCGATGTGGAAGGGCTGCGCCACCGCGGCAGCCATCCGCAACGGCGTCTTCGCCGCGCAACTTGCCCAGCTGGGAATGACCGGTCCGCCAGAGCCATTCGAGGGCAAGGACGGCCTCTGGGAGCGCGTCACCGGGCCGTTCGAGTTCAGCCTGCCATCGCAGGCAGACGGGTTCATCCTCCAACAGACGAGTCTCAAACTGCATCCATCGGAGTACCACTCGCAGGCCTTCCTGGACCTGGTGCCCGCAATCCTGAGTTGTGCGAGCGTGGACCAGATCGCGGCGATCGATGTCGAGACGTACTGGTTGTGCTACAGCGAGATCGGCTCCGACCCGGCCAAGTGGCAGCCCGACAGCCGCGAAACGGCGGACCACAGCCTGCCGTTCATCCTGGCGATCGGTTTGCGCGATGGCTCGCTGACTCTGGATTCGTTTGCGGATGGCAACCTGCAGGACCCGCGGCTGCGAGCATTCATGCAGCGGATCAAGGTCGAGCACAACGCGGAGTTCACAAGGCGTTTTCCAGAGGAGCTGGTGAGCCGACTGGCCGTCACTACCCGGAGTGGCGAGAAGCTCGTGTACGACGCCACGTATCCGAAGGGCCACGTGCGCAATCCCGCGACGCAACCCGACGTGGATGCCAAGTTCGACACACTCGCCGCCGCCGTGGTGACCCCCGAACAACGCGACGCAATCCGCGCCGCGGTGGCCCAACTCAGCGAGTGCGACGACACCACTACGCTCGTCGATAGGCTGGTCTGGGCCTGACTCAAGTATCGAGTGTGCCCGCGGCGAACACCTGCTCTCGGCGTAACCGCTGGCGCGTCACGCCCTGCTCGTAACAGTACTCCAGAAACGGATCGACCACACTGGCATTTCTCGACAGCCCATATGTGAAAATCTCGCCGAACTCCTGCACTTCGTCGCGCAGCAGCTCGCGCATGGACGTCTTGATCGAATACCCGGTAGCGTCCGACAGCGCGTCGTCGTAGGCAATCTGCCGCGAGCGCTCGAAGGCGTCATACACCTTGCGAGCGATCTCCGGCTGCTCGCGATTCAGCTTGCCGCCGATGACGATGATGTGCACCGGCGTAAAGATGCCGCGCTCCTTCAGCAGGCGCATATTCTCCGTCTGATAGTCGTCGAAGAAGTGCTTGACCTCCGCTCGGCTCTCCAGTGTGCGCCACATGGCGAGGTCGGTGATGTCGCCGGTGCTCGCGTCGATCTCGCCGTCCAGTAGCCGCTGCGCGGAGCTTTTCGCCGGTCCACCAGCCTGGTCAATGCGAATGGCCGGATTGTGAATCGGAAATGGCCCCGGGCCGTTGACGAGCCAGCGGAGCGTGCTCAGGTCCACGCCATGAAAGTGCTGCAAGAAGCCGCGCGTATAGATCGAGATCGAGCTGCTGTACCCGACGGTGCCGAAGGTCTTGCCCTCCAGGTCCTTCGGGCGCTCGATCCCGCGGTCGGCACGCACCCATAAATAGTTGTAGACAGGTTTGCGCTTGATGAAGATCGGCAAACAGCACAGGTCCCACCCGGCGTCGACCGCCGGCAGGACGTCGCCCATGTTGATGTCGAGGAGCCCGAAGTCACCGGACTTGAAGCGCGGATTGTCGAAGAAACCCGCCAGCTCGTTGACGCCCGCCGGTCGCAGCACCGCGCCGTCGATGGGCGCCCGGCCCTGCATCAGCGGCTGCATGATGTCGTAGCGGAAATTCGGACGGGCGCCCTGGGCCTCGAGCTGAATTTCCAGCACGCTCAGGGCACCAGGCTGGTGTGCATCTGGTTGGCGAGAGGATCGTTCAGAAAATCGTCATTGCGTGGCAGGACCGCCGACCACGCGCGGCGACGGTACGCGTCACCGTGATACGGCGCGTACGGCTCTTCACCGGACTCCAGGTCGCGAGCCGCCTTGATCAGGATGCGGCGCAAGGCGATAACCGCCGAATCCGCGGCGCCCAGGTGCTCTTTGCTGCGATCGACAATCGGCCCCATGCCGACGGTCATCGCCGCGTCCTGCTCGCGAATGCCAAAGATGCCGCTGAACGTCTCAGACCGCATTTCCAGGCGGTCCTGGAAGAACCGGTTCTCGTGATTGCCGCGCAAGCCACCGCTGACCGGATCGTACGTCGCCACATGCGGCGTCGGGCCTTCGGTCATATCGGACCGCTCGCGCTCGGTCATCGGACGCTGGGTGCGCCACATCACGGTCCACACGTAGGTATGCGAATCATCCATGGGCACCCACATGTGCAGCAGTCCGGAGCTGCCGTCAATGGGTGCGGCCACCGACGTGTAGTACGGCAGCATGACCTGGTTGATGCGCCAGTAGTAGGTGTCCTCCTCCGCGTTGCGGCGGGCGGCGATCATCATTCCGTAGTCCGTCGGCTGGATGACCCACTTGGGCGCCTTGTCGAGCGCCTGATACCGATTCTCACGTTCGGCTTTGGCCGGATCGCGCAGGTCGCGCAGATTCTTGTGCAAGAAGCCGATGTGACTCGAATCGACGTCGCCTTCCATGGCCTGCACCCAGTTGCCCTCCAGGTGGAAGCGGTGCACGTTGCGGTAGCTGTCCGGCACGCGCATCCATTCCATGTCGGGCACTTCGGGCTGCAGGTCACGGGGACCGAGATACACCCAGATCACGCCAGCCGCCTCACACGTTGGATACGCGTCAGCCTGGACACGATCCTTGAACACGGACTCGGGGGCCTCGTTGGGCATGTCGAGACAGGTGCCGTTGACGTCGAATTTCCAGCCGTGATAGATACAGCGCAGACCGCAGTCTTCGTTGCGCGCGTACACCAGCGGCGCCTGACGATGGGGGCACAGCGCCTGCAGCACGCCGACGCGGCCGTCACTATCGCGGAACGCCACCAGGTTTTCGCCGAACAGCCGCACCTCCTGAGGCGTGCCGCCCGGCTCCTCCAGGTCCGACGCGAGCATGAGCGGCGTCCAGAACCGGCGCACGTACGTGCCCATCGCCGTACCTTCGCCGACGCGCGACATGTACTCGTTGTCTTTGTGACTCAGCATGCAGCCTGTTCCCCGTTTCTGTCAGTCCTGTGATGCGCGTAAGGCGCTTGCCTGGCGCAAGTGCGTCGCCGCGGCGAGCGGTTGCTCGGCGCCCGCCAGGTCGTGCGCCTGCCAGACGTGATCGAAGATGGCGGCCAGGGTCTGGCGCTCGGCGGCGGCCGACGGTTTATCGGCGACGACCTTGATGCCGGTTTCGACACGGCGCCACAACTCGTCGAGCTCGATCTCGCGGGCGATAAGCTCCTGGAAGGTCGAGGAGCGTTCGAGTCGTGCGGCCAGCGCGAGCATGGTCGCATTGGAGAAATCGGCGACCTCGACGATGTCGTCGAGCGCGATGCCAACCTGCGTCATGGACCCTCTCAGGCGTATGCTACCCCCGCCGGAGGGTGGAATGAGGAGACGCACACGATTGCGGTGGAGCGCGCGGCGCGTCGTGACAGGCCAGGCCGTCGCCGTGGCGATCGCGCTAGCGACCGCGTGCAGCAGCCCCGCAGCCGCGCCCACGGCTCAGTCAGGCAGTGCTGCCGCCGCCGCCCCGACAGCAGGACAGGCCACCGCTCAGACCAGCGGAGCCACCGCGCCGACAGCCGCGCAGTCCACCAGTCAGACCAGCGGAGCCGCGGCCGCGCCGACAACCGCCCAGGCCTCAGGTCCGAGCAGTGGAGCGGGCGCCGCGCCGACAGCCCCGCAGTCCACCAGTCAGACCAGCGGAGCGGCGGCGCAAGGCACTGGCCAACCCGCCGCCAGCGGCGCGCCCTTCAAGATCGGCGTCCTCGCCGACATCTCCCCCGCCTTCGCCAACCAGGGCGCGATGATGCGCGTCATGACCGACTACGCCGTCCAGACCATCAACGCCGCCGGCGGCATCAACGGTCGTCCACTACAGGTCAGCTACGCCGATCCCAAAGGCGACCCCTCTCAGGCCGTCCAGCTCGCCACCCAGTTCATCCAGCAAGACAACGTCGACGCCCTGGTCGGCGCCGTCAGCAGCGCCGAGTGCCTTGGCGTCGAAGACCTGGCCGCCAAAGCCACCACCGTGTACGTGACCAGCACCGGCTGCGCGACCGACGCGCTCACCTCCACCATGTGCAACACATACACCTTCCGCACCGGACCTCAGGGCGTCCAGACCTCCGACCCGTTCGCCGCCTACCTGGTCAAGCAATATGGACCCAACTGGGCCATCATCTACCAGGACTACGCCTTCGGGCAGTCCTACTCGCAGACGATGGAAGCCTCGCTGGCGCGCGCCGGCGGAGACCTGAAAGTCAAGATCGCCATGCCGCTGAGCGAGCCGAACGTGACTCCGTATGTGTCGCAGATTCCCAGCGACGGCTCGGTGACGGGCTTCCTTCCGCCGACCGGCGGCAGCGACGTCTCACGCGTGATGTCCGTGTTCAACCAGTTCGGCCTGCAGGACAAGATGGTCGTGGCCGGCGCCAGCGTCCGCGAGAACTTCGGTGGCGTGTGGCCCGACGTGCTGAACGGCGAAGTGTTCACCCAAGAGCATCCGTCGGTCGCTATTCCGGGTAACGCCCTCTCGGAAGCGTGGGTCAACGGCGCGAACGCCGTCGCCAATCAGCCCGACGAAAAACAGTTCGCGGACATCATGGGCGGCGCCGA